>JAFXUY010000066.1 GCA_017524785.1 Bacteroidales bacterium
AATGTAGACGGAGACGTCGTCGGGACGGATATCACCGGACGCAATCCTCTTGTCTGGCGTTTCGCGGTGTGCACGTTGCACATAAAACTCGGCGGTGTTGTTTAAGAATCCCTCTTTAACCTCGTCGGGGATGGTGGTGTCGTTGATGAGCTTGTTTCTGTCTGCCGTGAGGCCGAAGAGGCTGTCGATGGCTGCCCAGCCCTCGTCGCTCTCGGCTTGGAGGAGGGTGACGGGGAGGCGGAGGGTGTCGTTGATGATCTTGTCTTGTATGTAGGTGACGCGCACGCCGGGGAGCCGCATATCAGCGAAGTGGCGGTAGACGTCGCTGCACTCGTCGTAGCTCAACGTGTGCGGCAGGAACTTCCACGCTGCCACGCCGCCCACAAGGAGCAGTGCAAGAATTGTGATTATGAGCGTGCGGTGTCTCATAGTTTGGCGATGAGGGTTGTCTGTTCGATGGTGTTGATGGTTGCGGTGCGTGCTTGTGCGCTGCTGACATAATGTCCGTCGGGGTCGGGCGTTGCCGCAATGGCTATGACGGCCACCACCGCAGCGGCGCCGATGAGGGTGTGCGTAGTCCTCTGGCGCTGGCGTTCCCGTCGGTGGCACCATTCGGCAAGGCCTTCAGTCATCGCCCGCATCTCGGTTTTATAGTCTTGTTGCATATTGTCTCAGTTTATTCATTATTCGGTTTATACGTTGGTAGACAGCATTTGGTTCTATCTCGAAGCTGGCAGCTATCTCCTCGGCCGAGTAGCCTTCAAGTCGCATACGCATCAAGCGTTGCTCGTCGGGGGTGAGGGCAGAGAAGAGGTCGTCGATGCGCTCGGCGACATCGCTGGTTTCGGTGGCGACGGTCTCTACAATATCGGCATTGATGGGCCCCAAGGGCGGATGCTCGCGGCGGTAGAGGTCGACGAGGACACTGCGTGTCACCCTCCGCACCCATACTCTCTGCTGCCACTCCGACTGGCTGTTCATCGTGTCGAACTTGAGCCAGAGCATAATCCACACCTCCTGCACCATATCTTCGCAGCGGGGTATGTCGCCATGGGCATAGTCGTAGCAGACGCACCACACCGTCGCCTGGTGCCGCCGCATAAAGGACTTGTAATCCTCATATCGCTGCCTGCTATGTTGCTCCATCTATAATATAAGACGTATTTTTTGACCCAAATCTTACTCAAGGTGCAAAAAAAATGAAGAAAAACTGATTTTTCTTCATTTTTTGTATCCTGTTAGCAAAATAGGTGAGTAGCCAATTAATTTAATAGTTTAGGCCGAAAGCCCAAAGGGGAATAGTGTTCTTATAGGCATACTCAATGTCGTCTTTCACCACATAACCATTCGGTATGTCGGAAATCTGGCGCCGAGTCTTTTTCTTTCCACCGACCTCAAAGGTAAAGTCGCCTATGGTAAAGTCGGACACCTCTGAACCACGAACTTCATTACGGACGCGCATTTGGTTGTAAAAGAATGTTTCGCGCAGATTGCCTGTATCAACCAGTCTGCCTCCTAACGCATACATCAGATTGGGGTTGTCAAGATAAATCTTCTCCATTTTAGCCAAAAGGCTCATACCTTTGTCTGGCGCGTAGAGACATTGAATAAGCCCCGATTTCTCTAAATAGTACAGATAATCTTTCAGGTCGCCGCGATTGATTGTCAGGTCTCGTGCCAGGTCGCTGTAGTTGGGCTTGAATGGTGAGATTTGTGAAATAATTTGCATCAATTGCTTCAGTTTGCGCATAACTCCCACACTTAGTCCTGCAAATTGTGGTATGTCGGTCTCGAGAGTCTGGTCTATCACCGCGTTCAGACGTTCAAGATAATTACCCTCAATACAGAAAGGGTAGTATCCATTCTGCAAATACTCTTTGAACAAAAGCAACGGACGATGCTGGTCATAGGGGAATTGTATTTCGCCGGCAAGTATCTGTTCGAGAGACAGCACCTGAACATCAATACCCTTTACCATTTGCAGCCACTCGCGAAACGACATGCCATACATGTAATTCTTCAACTGCCGTCGGGAGAGGTCGGCACCGCCTTTCTCTAAATCAAGGATGGACGAACCTGTGTATACGATATTCAGTTGTGGAATCTGGTCATAGATGTTCTTGATTTCTGTTGACCAATTGGCATATTTATGAACTTCGTCGATGTACAGATACTTTCCACCATCCTTGTAGAAAGCATCAGCCAAATCGAGCAAAGAATGATGCGCAAAATAGATGTCGTCGGCGAAGACAACTAGCGATGTGTCGCGCTGCCCCGAAAGTTTGATGTGCTGAAAAATCAAAGTAGTCTTACCCACACCTCGTGCACCGAGGATAGCGTTCAGTCGGGCACCCCATTGAATGGAGTTTTGAGGGTATCTAACAAAACCAACACCAGTATTATCAAGTTGGTTTTTATACCGTTGCAGCAGTTTATCCATATTATTTTATTGTTGAATCACGCTGCAAATATACAAAAATGTCATAAATAAAAGCCAGTTTTATATAAAAATTGTATCTTATTTGTGTCAAAAAACAATATAAATTGACTTTTACAAGAGACAATATTAACTATTCCACTAGCTTGAAGTCGCTGGCGGGGTGCTTGCACCAGGGGCAGATGAAGTCGGCGGGGAGTTCGTCGCCCTCGTAGACGTAGCCGCAGACCTCGCAGACCCATTTCTTCTTGCCGCCTGTGGCGGGAGCGGCGGCGGGCTTGGGCTTGATGTGCTGCTGGTAGTAGGCGTAGGTGATGCTGGGGCTGTCGCTCAGTACGCGAGCCTCCATAGGCATGGCGATGAACATGGTGTGGGTACCGAGGTCGATGCTCTTGGTGACAACACAGCTGATGACGCTGTTGATGAACTTGGGCAGGTAGCGCAGGCCGTTGTCGGTGCGGAGCTCTGTCTCGCATTCGGCGAACTTATCGACCGTCTTGCCGCTCTGGAAGCCGAAATGCTGGAAGGGCTTCATGGTGGCTTCCTCGCTGAGCGGGCAGAGGTTGAACTTCAGCGTGCGGAGTATCATGTCGTGCGTCAGGTTCTGCTTGTTGACGCATATCATCAGCTGCAACGGGTCGCTGGTGACCTGCTGCGCCACATTGATGATGCAGGCGTTGTCTTTTTCGCCCTGACGGGCCACGAGCACAAAGAGGCCGTAGCTGATATTGAAGATGGCTTTGTTGTCAATCATATTTCTTTAGTTTTAAGTTTTAAACTGTAAGTTTTAAGTAGCTACGCAGCTTTTTTTAGCGTCAGCCACTTAAAACTAAAAACTCACAGCTTACAGCTATTTGCTATCGCGTCGGCGAGGGCGGCGAGCTGCTCTTCCTGGGCGGGAGCGGCGGCGCTCTTCAGCGACACGGTGTCACCCACTATGGTGATGTCCTTCATCTGCTCCAGCTCGGCGCGCATCAGCTTGCCGCTCTGTGCGGCCCAGCTGCCGTTCTCGATGAGGGCCACCGTGCGGCGCTGCCAGGCGTGGGCCTTGAGGTCGAGCAGGAGGTTCTCCATCGGGGTGAAGATGCCGTTGTTGTAGGTGCTGGAAGCAAAGACCACGTGGCTGGCGCGGAAGCACTCGCTGACCAGCTCGCTGACGTGCGTGTGGCTGGCGTCGTAGGCCTTGATATTCTTGATGCCACGCTGTGCGAGCAGCGTGCCCATGCGCATGGCGGCGGCTTCGGTATGGCCATAAATGCTGCCATAGATGATTACAACACCCTTTTCTTCGGGCTCGTAGCGGCTCCAGAGGTCGTGCTTGCCGATGAACCATTCCAGGTTGCTGCGCCACACCGGTCCGTGCAGCGGGCAAATCATCTTGATGTCAAGCGTGGCGGCCTTCTTGAGCACGTTCTGCACCTGCACGCCGTACTTGCCCACGATGTTGGTGTAATAGCGGCGGGCGTCGTTGAGCCACTCGCCTTCGAAGTTCATCTCGTCGGCAAAGATGTTGCCGGAGAGGGCTCCGAAGGTGCCGAAGGCATCGGCGCTGAAGAGCACCTTGTCGGTGGCGTCGTAGGTCATCATCACCTCGGGCCAATGCACCATGGGAGCCATAGTGAAGACGAGGCTGTGCTTGCCCAGCGAGAGGGTGTCACCCTCCTTGACGGCCATCAGGTTTGCAGGCTTGCCGCCAAAGAACTGCTCCATCATCTGTGCGGCCTTGGCGGTGCAAACCACGGTTGTCTCGGGGTAGCGCAGCAAGAGGTCCATCAGCGTGGCGGCGTGGTCGGGCTCCATGTGGTGCACCACTACATAGTCGAGCTTGCGTCCGGCAAGGGCTGCCTGCACGTTCTCGAAGAACTGTGAGGCCACCGAGGCGTCGGTGGTATCGAACAACACGGTCTTCTCGTCCAGCAGCACATAGCTGTTGTACGACACACCGCGCGGTATGGGATAGACATTCTCAAAGAGGGCCAGCCGGCGGTCGCTGGAGCCGACATAGACTAAATCCTTACTGATAGATTGGATATTATGCATAACGGAGACTGTTTTATTACTTTTGAAATGCAAAGATACGAAAAAAATCCCAATGACAGTTTTTTTTAGTATTTTTGCAGCATGATTGACGTAGAGATTTGCTGCAATTCAATAGCGTCGGCCATCGCTGCCAAGGACGGCTGCGCCGAACGCATAGAACTGTGCCGCGACTTGGAATGCGGTGGTTTGACACCCACCGACGAAGATATCGCCTATTGCGCACGCAGGCTGGGCTTGCGCACACATGTCCTCATCCGTCCCCGTGCCGGCAACTTCTGCTATTCGGAACACGAGCGGCAGGAGATAATAGCTTCCATCAAGCGCTGCAAGGAACTTGGAGCGGCTGCCGTAGTTCTGGGAATACTAACCGAAGACGGCAAGATAGATGTGGAGCTGACACGCCAGATGGTGCAGCTGGCATCGCCCATGGAGGTGACCTTCCACCGCGCCTTCGACGAAGCACAGCAGGACCCGATAGAGGCACTGTGGTGCGTGGCGGCGGCACGTTGCCACCGACTGCTGACCTCGGGCCAACGCCCATCGGCTCCAGAAGGAGCAGATGTTATACGCTCGTTGGTGGGCGAGACGGGAGTGAAGATACTCGCCGGCGGCGGCGTGACCCCATCGAATGTGCGCCAGCTGGTACTCGACAGCGGTGTCCGCGAGGTGCACGGCAGCTGCAAGAAGACCCTCGACGACGGCACTATGGTCACCGATGCCGCCACGGTACGACAAATGATAGAAAAAACACTTACATTATGAAGAAAATACTGATTCTGGCAGTGGCACTGCTGACGCTTGCCGCCTGTCACCGCGACCCACACTTCATCACCGACAAGGACTACCGCAACGAAGTGCATGCCGACTTCGAGGCCCGCATGGCTGAATTCCCCATGCTGCAGGTGCAGTTCGACACCTTGAGCCGCATGGAGCGCGAAGCCATGGAGTTCCTCTATGCCTATATGCCCTTGAGCGACCTAGCCGACTATGAACCGGCGTTCTACCTGCAGCAGGTGCGCTACGCCTTCAAGGCCCGCGAAGAGATGGCGTGGGGCAAGGACATACCCGAGGATGTTTTCCGCCATTTCGTGCTGGTCTACCGTGTGAACAACGAGAACCTCGACACCGCCCGCATGGTGTTCTACCGCGAGCTGAAAGAGCGCGTGAAAAGGATGACCGTAGAGGAAGCCGCCTTGGAGGTGAACCACTGGTGCCACGAGCATGTGGCCTACCGCGCCAGCGACAGCCGCACTAGCGCGCCGCTGGCCACCATGCGCACCTCGCTGGGCCGCTGCGGCGAGGAGAGCACCTTCACAGTCACGGCTATGCGTGCCGTGGGCATTCCTGCCCGTCAGTGCTACACACCGCGCTGGGCGCACTGCGACGACAACCACGCCTGGGTGGAAGTATATGTCAATGGAGAATGGAAGTTCCTCGGTGCCTGCGAGCCCGACCCAAGGCTCAACATGGGCTGGTTCTCTGTGCCGAGCACGCGCTGCATGATGGTACACAGCAAGGCCTTCGGAAAGTATAAGGGCGACGAGGAAGTGGTGAAACGCACAGGGCTTTACAGCGAGCTGAATCTACTGAGCCATTACGCTCCCACGCGCAAGGTCACCGTCATCGTGGTTGACGAGAACGGTATGCCGCAGAAAGGCGCACAGGTGAAGTTTAAACTCTACAACTATGCCGAATACTATACTCTTTCCACACAGACGGTGAATGCCAAAGGCGAAGCCAGTCTCACCACCGGCCTGGGAGACCTGCTGATATGGGCTACCGACGGCGACCACTATGCCTTCGAGAAACTGGATGTGCGACAGGACAGCATCTTGACGCTGACCATCCCCAATAATTTCAACTTTCAACTTTCAACTTTCAACTTTGAAATAGTGCCTCCCGTGGCAGGCGAACCTAAGGTGGTAGCCACCGAGGAGGAGACCGCTGCCAACGCCAAGCGACTGGCCTACGAAGACTCGCTGCGCAACGCCTACATCGCCACATTCCCGACGAAGGAAAACTTCAAAAATCTTCTGCCCAACAACTGGTGCTGGGCTCCCAAATTATTCTCCGACGAGCAAGTGTGGGAGATTATCCACAAGTCCGAGGGCAACTACGCCGAGATATACAAATTCTTTGATTATTGGGGAGGTCAGTATAGAAGTGGTGAGCATATCTACGACTACCTCAAGTCCTATTCCGACAAAGACCTTCGTGACATCACCGCCGACGTGTTGAAATCGCATGACACTGGATTCGACTGGCTGGACCGCGATAAAGGTACCTGTACCAACCGCCCCTATACCTATGAGGTGTATAAGAAAGGCATCCTCCCTGCCCGCATCAGCAACGAGATGGTACGCCCCTACCGTAAAGAACTGGCAGAGTTCAAAGAAATGAAGTATGCCGAGCGTATCTCCGAGTGGGTCTCCGGAAATATCGTTGTCGACGATACAAGCAACTACTACAACTGTCCCATCTCGCCCGTAGGCGTCTACAAGCTGCGTCGCGCCGACCGCCACAGCCGCGACATTTTCTTCGTGGCCGCCTGCCGCGCCGCCGGTATACCCGCTTACCTCGACAATGCCACCAACACTATCTATGCTGCCGACGGGTCAATGACGGTGTTCCGCAAGGTGGATTTCAACGATGACAATCATGCAGTAGATGTCAATAAGAAACAAGCCAAACTCACCCTCACCTATCATGGCAAGGAACCCGCCAAGCCCCTCTATTGGCCGCACTTCACCTTGGCCAAGATGGAGAATGGCGACCTGCGCACCTTCGATTTCGAGGACGACCCGCGCATGGCCACCTTCCCTGCCACCATCGAGTTGGAGCCAGGCACCTACTGCCTCTCCACCGGCAACCGCTACCCCGACGGGGCCGTGCGCTCGCGCCTGGAGTTCTTCGAGGTTAAATCCGGCGAGAAAGTCACCAAGGACATTGTCATCCTGCCCCTGCTGGCACGCACCGACGAGTTGGGCATGGTGGACAAGGACATCGAGCTCTTCGACGGTATCGAACTGTGGGACTATGCCGGCGATGCCGGTATGCTCTACGTCAACTTGGGCGACTACAGCGAGCCTTCGAAGCACCTCATTGTGGAACTCCGTCAACTTCAGAAGGAGATGAAGCAGTGGGGCGGCATGACCTTCATGGTGGGCCCCACCACCATCGGTATGCCGTCGTGGGGACTCGTCAACACCGACTTCGCCTATCAGAAAGGCCTGCTGGAACAGCGCATTTGTGAAGCTGCCAAGCTGGGCGACAACATAAGCTACCCTTTGGTGGCATTGATAGACAAAGAAGGCAACATACTCTACCACAGCACAGGCTACAAGATAGGTGTCATCGAGCAAGTGCTGAAAGCCACAAAGAAATAAAAGCAGAAAGGGCCGCGAAAACTCGCGGCCCTTTCTGCTTTATTTCAGGAAGTCCTCGTAATATTGGAACATCTTTTGGTATAGGTGGTTGCGCTCCGGTCCACGGACGTTGTGCTCGTGGTGCGGGTAGAAGAAGTAGTCTACCTGCTTGTAGTTGTTGATGCAGCGCTCGATGAACTCGGTGCTGTGCTGTGGCACCACGGTGTTGTCTTCAGCACCTTGTATGACCAGCAGGCGGCCTTCGAGGTTCTTGGCCTTGTTCAGCAAGCTGTTGGCCTCGTAGCCCTCGGGGTTCTCCTGCGGGGTGTCCATATAGCGCTCACCGTACATGATTTCGTACCACTTCCAGTCGATGACGGGGCCACCGGCACAACCCACCTTGAACACCTCGGGGTGAGCCAGCTTCATGGTGATGGTCATGAAGCCGCCGAAGCTCCAGCCTTCGACGCCCATGCGGTCCTGGTCGACATAAGGCAGGCTCTTGAGGAACTTGACGCCCTCCATCTGGTCGGCCATCTCAATCTCGCCGAGACGGCGGTGGGTGCAGCTCTCGAACTCGAAGCCTCGGTTGTCAGTGCCGCGGTTGTCGAGGGT
>JAFXUY010000067.1 GCA_017524785.1 Bacteroidales bacterium
GAGCGACGACCCGCACTCGATGCGCTGGCTGGTGCTCATCAGCCTGCTGGTGGGTGTGGCCATCGGCGTGCACCTGCTGAACCTGCTGACGGTGCCGGCAATATTCTATGTGGTGTACTTCAAGAAATGGGAGAAGACGACGTGGAAAGGCTTCCTGATAACAGGCGTGCTCAGTGTGGTTACGCTGGGCATCATCCTGTGGGGCATCATCCCCGGCATTGTGAACATGGATTCGGCTGTCGACGTCTTCTTCGTCAACGTGCTGGGTATGCCGTTCAACAGCGGCACCATAGTGTATTTCACCCTGATAGCCGCGCTGGTGGTGTGGGGGCTGTGGTATACGCAGCGTAAGAAGAAACCGATACTGAACGCGGCGCTGATGAGCTTTGCGATGCTGGTTATCGGCTACAGCACCTTCTTTGTGCTGGTGATACGTGCCAACACAAACACGCCGCTGAACGAGAACGCCCCGAAAGACGCCGTGAGCATGCGGGCCTATCTGGGACGCGAGCAGTATGGCGACACGCCGCTGTTCACGGGCCAGTTCTACACCGCCGGCAACCCTGTCGACGTGAAGAACGGCTACACCAAGTATGTGCGCGGCAAGAACGAGAAGGGCAAGGACCGCTATATAGTGGCCGCCCATGCGCAGAAGTACATCTACAAGTCGAACCACACGGGTGTGTTCCCGCGCATGTGGAGCAACGACACCAAGCGCGACCATCCCCGCTTCTACGAGTACTGGGCTGGCAAGGTGTATGGCGACCAGCGCCCCTCGAGCGGCCAGAACCTGAAGTTCTTCAACCGCTACCAGCTGGGTTGGATGTACTGGCGCTACTTCATGTGGAACTTTGCCGGTCGCCAGAACGACGAGCAGGGCCACTACTTCAACGACGACGGCACGCGCGACTACCTGAAGGGTAACTGGATAAGCGGCATCAAGTTCATAGACGAAGCCCGCCTGGGACCGCAGGACGACCTGCCTGCACACATGGAGCAGAACAAGGCACGCAACAAGTACTATATGCTGCCGCTGCTGCTTGGTATCATTGGCTTGATATACCACATACGCCGTCACCCGAAGGATGCCTTCATTGTTTTCATCATGTTCTTCATGACCGGACTGGCCATCGCCATCTACCTGAACATGCCTCCGAAGCAGCCGCGCGAGCGTGACTATGCCTTTGTGGGTTCGTTCAGCTTCTACGCCATCTGGATTGGCATGGGCGTGATTGCCCTGGCCGAATGGATAAGTTCGCTGTTCAAGAAGAACAAAGAGAATGCCTACAAGGTGGTGATGCCTGTGGTCTTCGTTGGCTGCATGGCCGCCGTGCCGTGCCTGATGGCTGCCGAGAACTGGGACGACCACGACCGTTCGGAGAAGTATGCCGCACGCGACTTCGCCCAGAACTACCTGAAGAGCATCAAGAAGAACGGTATCCTTATTACCTTCGGCGACAACGACACCTTCCCGCTGTGGTATGCCCAGGAGGTTGAGGGCACCCGCACCGACGTGCGCATACTGAACTACACACTCTCCGGCATGTACTGGTATGTGGAGCAGCTGTTCAACAAGCTCTACGAGAGCGACGCGCTGCCCTTCACCCTGCCCAAGGAATACTACGGTTTGGGCAAGGACGCCTACTACATAATGGATCGCTCGAACGAGTATCTTGAGGTTACCGACGTGCTGGCTCTGCTTCGCGACCATCCCGACCGCTTCACGTTGCGCGACCAGCGTAGCGGCGACGAGGTGATGTACATACCCACGAAGCGCTTCAAGATAACCCTCGACATTCCCGCACTGGTGGCTGCCGGAGTTATCCCCGAGGAGCTGGCCGACCGTGTGAATCCCGAGATACGCTGGGAGATTGGTAAGCAGGCCCTCTACCGCCACGAGCTGATGATGCTCGACATCATTGGCACCAACAAGTTCATGCGCGACATCAACATCATGAACCCCGGTTACATCAAGGATGTGTTCCCGATGGTGTACAGCTATTCGGTGCAGGATGGCATGAACCACAAGCTGCTGCCTTATCCTCGCCAGAACGAGCGCCACAGCGAGACCACTGCCGACTACTTCATCAACGGTGTCGACGGCGAGCCGCTGAAGTGGGGCAACCTGAACAGCGACATCTATGTCGACCCCATCAGCCTCAACATGGGCACCGTGCAGCGCCAGTCGATGATGCTGCTGGCCAGCGAAGAATACGGCAAGGGCAACACCGAAAAGGCCCGCAAGCTGCTCGACCTGGCACAGGAATTCTTCCCGGCACCCAACTTCCCGATAGATGTGTATGCCGTGTATATCTACACCGGCGGCACACGGGTCGATGTGGTCAACCTCTACAAGAACATCTACGGTATAGAGAAAGCCACCGAGCTTTGGCAGGCAGCCTTCGACTACTACAACAGCGAGATAGCCTACCTGTCGGGCTTCAAGGGCGAGAAGGCTGCCGGCGTGCGCGGCGAGTTGCAGAACGACCTGCAGATAATGTCGCTCCTCGGCGAACAGGCTGCACGCACCTTGCAGAATGCCGACCTTGCAAAGCAAACCGAGAGCATCCTTTCGCGCTTCGAGAACATGATCTACAGCCGATGAAGAACGAGAAGGTAAAGGCCAGACGATATACCGTCGCGTTGAGCGAATGCGAGATGCGCCGCCTGACGGTCTATGCCGCACAATGCGGTGTAGACCGCCCGACGGCCTTGTCGCGCCTGCTGCGCCAGTCGCTGCGCGAAGTGGCGGCAGGGGTAAAGTCGGACAATGTCGACGAGAAACAGCTGGGGCTTTTCGACGCTTTGCAGATTGACATATTCAACAACACCACAAAAGTAAACAACAAAGAATAAGGATATGAAAAGATTCTTCCACATCATGCTGGCGGCATTGCTGATGGCCCTGCCGACAGTGGCAATGGCACAGGAGGCTCACGAGGCCGAAGGGTTCGACCCGGGTTCGATGATAATCGGGCACGTCACCGACGCCCACTCGTGGCACATGTTCGACTATGTGAAAGACGGCGAAGAGCATGCGGTGGCCATACCGCTGCCTGTAATCCTTTGGAACGACGGCCAGCTGGATGTCTTCAGCTCGGCGCGCTTCCATCACGGTCACGCCGACTACAAAGGCTATCGCCTTGTCGGCGGTGGAGCCGAGAAGGAGGAGATTGTCTGCGTCGACGAGGCTGGCAACCTTACCGGACAGAAACCGCTTGACTTGAGCATCACCAAGACTGCTGCCGCCATCATGCTGGCAGTCATCATGCTGCTGGTCATCGTCTTTGTTGCCCGCAATGGCTACAAGAAACGCCCCAACCAGGCTCCCAAAGGATTGCAGAGCCTGGTGGAGATGCTGGTGGTCTTTGTGCGCGACAGCATTGCCAAGCCTATGATCGGCGAGAAGCACTACGAGCGCTATCTGCCGTATATCCTCACGCTCTTCTTCTTCATATTCTTCTGCAACATTCTGGGTCTGATACCCTTCTTCCCGGCAGGTGCCAACATCACCGGCAATATCGCCGTCACCGCCACGCTGGCAATCATCACCTTCCTGATTACCAACATCAGCGGCAACAAGCACTACTGGATGGACATCTTCAACACCCCCGGCGTTCCCGCCTGGCTCAAAGTGTTCCCGTTGATGCCTGTGGTCGAGCTAGTGGGTGTCTTCACCAAGCCTATAGTGCTGATGATACGACTCTTCGCCAACATGACGGCTGGTCATATCGTCATCCTTGGCTTTATCGTCATCATCTTCATCCTCAGCAACCTCTTCGGTATGGCCGTCGGCGGTGCCGTCAGCGTGGTCAGTGTGCTCTTCAGCGTCTTCATCTCGCTGCTCGAGTGCCTGGTGGCCTACATCCAGGCCTTCGTCTTCACCATGCTCACAGCCCTCTATATCGGTATGGCCGTTGCCGAACCTCATCATGCCGAATAACCCAATAAATCCAACACCGTCAAACGTCAAACCTCAAACGTAAAACGTCAAACGTAAAACGTAAAACGTCAAACGTAAAACGTCAAACGTAAAACGTAAAACGTAAAACGTCAAACCTCAAACATAAAACCTCTTTCACCCATGAAAAGTATCAAAGATATCAATTTCGCAGGCCGCAAGGTGCTGCTCCGTGTGGATTTCAACGTCCCCATGGACGAGAACAAACGTATCACCGACGATACCCGTATGCGCGAGTCGATGCCCACCATCGAGAAGCTCCTCAAGGATGGCGCCGCCATCATTATCATGGCCCACTTCGGACGCCCCAAGAAGGGTGGCTTCGAGCCTGAGCTGACCCTCGAACCGGTGGCCAAATACCTCGAGACCTTGGTCAACCGTCCGGTGAAGTTCACGCAGGAACTTCTCGGCAGCGGCAAGCCCGAGGCTATGGCCAAAGAACTGAAGGGTGGGGAAGTGATGCTCCTCGAGAACATCCGCTTCTATCCCGAGGAGACCAAGGGCGGCGAAGACCTCGCACGCCAGCTGGCAGCCCTTGGCGACTGCTACATCAACGACGCCTTCGGTGCCGCCCACCGCGAGCACTCGTCGACCGCCGTCATTGCCAAGTTCTTCCCCAACGACAAATACTTCGGCTTCCTCATGGAGAACGAGGTGCGCAACCTCGAGAAACTGATGCAGAATCCGCCGCGTCCTTTCACCGCCATCATCGGCGGCAGCAAGGTGAGTAGCAAGATAGGCATCCTCGAGAACCTCATCGACAAGGTCGACCAGATGATAATCATCGGCGGTATGCGCTACACCTTCACCAAGAGCCTCGGTGGCAAGATTGGTAACAGCATCTGCGAGGACGACAAGCTCGACCTGGCACGCGACCTCATGCGCCGCATGGACGAGAAGGGCGTGAAGTACTACCTGCCCGTCGACAGCGTCATCGGCGACAAGTTCGGCAACGATGCCAACACCCAGATTGTCCCCAGCGGCGAAGTTCCCGACGGCTGGGAGAGCATGGACTGCGGCCCCGAGAGCTGCAAGGCCATCCACGACATCATCATGGGCAGCAAGACCATCCTCTGGAACGGTCCTGCCGGTGTGTTCGAACTTGAGACCTTCGCCAAAGGCACCAACCACATCGCCAAGAGCGTAGCCGAAGCCTGCAAGCAGGGTTGCTTCGCCGCCGTGGGCGGTGGCGACTCGGTGGCTGCCGTCAAGCAGATGCACCTCGCCGACCAGATGAGCTACGTCTCCACCGGTGGCGGCGCCATGCTCGAATACCTCGAGGGCAAGGTCCTCCCCGGCATCAAAGCCATCCAGGATTAAGATGTTCAACGACCTAGTGTCGACAAAAAACGGCTGCGAAGGTTTCAACACTTTCGCAGCCGTTTTGCTATTGTTTGCTTTGTTTAGTCGTCCAGCGCCAGTCCACCAAGTGAAGTCTCCTTGTAGAGGCTTGGAATGTCCTTGCCGGTCAGCTTCATGGTTTTCACCACTTTGTCGAAAGTGATTATATGCCTGCCGTCGCTCATCATGGCGTAGATGTTGATGTCCAGCGCTCGCAGGGCAGCCATTGCGTTTCGCTCGATGCAGGGTATCTGTACAAGTCCGCACAGCGGGTCGCAGGTGAGGCCCAGGTTGTGCTCCATGGCCATCTCTGCGGCATACTCAATCTGCTTTGGACTGCCGCCGAAGAGCTGGTTGCTGGCCACAGCGGCCATCACGCATGCACTGCCAACCTCTGCCTGGCAGCCTGCTTCGGCACCGCTTATCGAGGCATTGGTCTTGATGATGTTGGCAAAGAGGCCGGCGGTGGCCATGGCGCGCAGTATCTCGCGGTCGCTGAAGTCGTGGTTCTTCTTCAGGTGGTAGAGCACAGCCGGCAGCACTCCGCTCGAGCCGCAGGTGGGAGCTGTCACTATGCGGCTTCCACAGGCGTTCTGCTCGCTGGTTGCAAGGGCATAGGCTATGACCAGGGCGCGGCTCTGCAGCGACGGCTTGAAGGCCGAAGCGCGAATATAGTATTGGTGCGCCTTGGAGCGCAGGTGGAGGCCTCCGGCTATGACGCGGTCGTCAAGCAGGCCGTCCTCTATGGTCTGCTGCATCTGCTTCCACATGTCTTCCAGGTAGAACCAAAGGCTGCCGTCTTCGCATTGCTCCACATACTCCCAGAACGACAGCCCCTCGCGGTCGATGTATTCCATGATGTCTTTCATGGTGTTGTGCGGGTACACCTCGCCTTCGGGTGTGATACCCATGGGCACCTCGCCCTCTTCGGTGGCCAGGTAGCCGCCGCCAATGCTGTATACCAGCCAGTTGTCGGCAATATGTCCGTCGGTGTCAATAGCCTCGAACAGCATGCCGTTGGGGTGGAACGGCTTGACGATGTCCGAGTGCCACACAATCTCCACCTCTTTTGGTGCCAACCCTCTGGTTATTGCCAGGTCTGTATGGTGCCCTTTGCCGGTGGCGGCAAGCGAGCCATAGAGTGTTACGCGGTAGCGGACTGCCTTCTTGGTGCGTGCCGCAAACATCTCGGCAGCCCTGTTCGGCCCCATTGTGTGGCTGCTGCTTGGACCATATCCTATCTTGTATATCTTTTTTATTGTCTCCATATTCTTTGTTTTATTTTCTACTTCTTTATAAGAGGTAACGTCCAACTGTATTGTTTATTGTTTTTCGCTGCTGACATGGCGACTGACAAAATGGCAGTGTTTCCCCCTTTGGTATAGTTATTGCCCTTGGGTTCAGTGAATAGTGAATGGTAAATGGAACCAGGCACCGATAAATAGATAAAGAATAACAATCAAAAATCAAATAACTATGACTCTAGACAAGTTCACAATCAAAGCGCAGGAAGCCGTGCAGAAGGCTCAGGAGATTGCCCTCGGAGGGCAGCATCCGGCCATCGAGACGGCCCACCTGCTGAAAGGGCTCCTCTCGGAAGACGAGAATGTGACGCCCTACCTCCTCAAGAAGATGGAGGTCAACATCCCCCGCCTGACGCAGCAGGTGGATGACATCCTTAACAGTATGCCGCGCGTCAGCGGCGGTCAGGTGTACCTCTCCAGC
>JAFXUY010000068.1 GCA_017524785.1 Bacteroidales bacterium
AGGGAGGAGTTGTTAGTGAGGAGGGAGGAATGAGGAGTGAGGAATTTAGTGAGGAGGGAGGAGTGAGGAATGAGGAGTTGGGAGCAGTTAAGAGTTATGAGTTGGGAGTTAAGAGTGGGGAATTAGACGTGGTACGCGGACAGCCTGTCCGCGGAAGTGGCAGGGACGGCACGGGCGGCGTACCCTGATGGGAAACATGAATTGGCCATTAATTTAGGGTGAATTTTGGGCCACCGGACAATATTAGTTGTTTGGCGGCGTTGTTGTGTGGTGGGTGATTGGTGAACGGTGATTAGTGAACGATTAATTATGAAACAGATACTGCTTATCAACGACGTTGTTGGCTACAGCCATGTGGGCATGGTGGCGATGCTGCCTATTCTTACGCGTTTGGGCCACTCCACCTATAACCTGCCTACGGCTCTTGTGTCGAACACGCTCGACTATGGCAAGTTCAACGTGCTGGAAACCACCGACTATATGCGAGGCACCATACCCGTATGGCGACAGCTGGGCTTCCGCTTCGACGCGGTGTGCACGGGCTTGATGTTCAGCGAAGAGCAGGCACGGCTTGTGGCCGACTACTGCACGCAGCTGCGCAAGGAAGGCACCGCCGTCTTCGTCGACCCCATCATGGGCGACGGCGGCCGCCTCTACAACGGCATCAGCGAGCGCCAGGTGCAGCTGATGCGCGAGATGGTGGCCGTGGCCGACCTCACCTTCCCGAACTACACCGAGGCATGCTATCTCACTGGCATGCAGTATAGTGCCGATGGTCTGTCGTGGGCCGAGGCCCGCGAGATGCTCGACGGCATAGTGGCCCTCGGCGCCCGCTCGGCGATAGTCACCAGTGCCCGCGTCGACGGCCTTACCTGCGTGATAGGCAGGCACGACAGTCAGTATTTCAAGATAGACTACGACGAGATACCCGTGGCCTTCCACGGCACCGGCGACATCTTCTCGGCGGTGCTGATAGGGCACCTGATGGGTGGCAAGAGTCTGGAACAGAGCACACGGACGGCTATGGACGTGGTGAGCCGCCTGATTGACAGCAACCGGGCCTTGCCCGACAAATGCCGCGGTATTCCGATTGAGCAGTGTCTGGATTTGTTGTGAATTTCAGTGGTTAAGTAGTTTAGTAGTTAAGTAGTTAAGTAGTTAAGACAATACCGATATTTGCTGTTTAGACAATACCGTATATTTACAAGGATGAATGGAAAAGGTCTGAAAAGGTGGAAGCAACTGGGCTTCGGCGGCAAGGTGTGGCGCGTGGTGTGGGTGGCGCTGCTGAGTGTGTGGCTGTTGACGGTGCTGCAGGTGCTGCTGGGCTGGTTTATAAATCCGCCGCTCACGCCGCTGATGATACAGCGCTTCTTCCAACAGGTGGGCGACAAAGAGCGCAAGGTGAACTTCGAGCGCGACTATGTGCCGCTCGACAGCATATCCAACAATCTGATTACCGCCGTGGTATACTCCGAAGACGGCCTCTTCATGTACCACCATGGCTTCGACGTGAAGCAGATGAAGATAGCCTACAAGGAAAACAAGAGTGGCAAGCGCTTCCGCGGCGGCTCGACCATCAGCAACCAGACCGCCAAGAACGCCTTCCTGCCACACACGCGCAGCATGACGCGCAAGGTGTTGGAGGCCTACTATACCGTTATGATTGAGGCTGTTTGGGGCAAGCGCCGCATCATGGAGGTCTACCTCAACATCATCGAATTCGGCGACGGCATCTATGGCGCCGAGGCTGCCTCGCAGCACTACTTCGGCCACTCGGCGGCCAAGCTCACCCGCAACGAGGCGGCGCAACTGGCAGCCACCCTTCCGTCGCCCCTGAAGCGCAATCCGGCCCATCAGTCGCCCTACTTCAAGAGGAGGGTAGGGGATATAAAGTCACGCTTCAAGTGGGGGGCGGTAGACGTTGATATGCCGAAAGATAAACGCAAAGAAAAATATACGGACAGGGAGACCCTGGTGGAGTTTTTCTTCTGGCGGATGAAGCAAGACTGATGGCCGATATAGAACATACATGGCGGCGCTATAGGCGCAACTTCGAGACCTACCTGCGGCTGGAGCGCGGAATGGCCGGCAACAGCGTGGAAGCCTACCTGCACGACTACGACCACATGGCGCGTTTTATGGTTGAGCAAGGTAAAGAGCCAGAGGATGTTGAGCTGGCTGACTTACAGCAATTGTTGAAGACGTTTGTCGACCTAGGGATTGCCCCCACATCGCAGCGGAGGATGATTGCCGGGTGGAGGATGTTCTACAAGATGCTGGTGGTTGAGGATGCCATGAAAGACAGTCCGGCCGACCTGCTCGACCTGCCCCTGCGGCCGAAGCACCTGCCCGACGTGCTCAACGATGACGAGATTACCGCCATACAGAGCACCTTCGACCGCAGCACGCCCGACGGCGAGCGTAACTACGTGATTGTGGAGGTGCTTTACGGATGTGGGTTGCGGGTGTCGGAGTTGGTGAACCTCAAGCTGTCGAACCTATATGCGGAAGAGCAGATGCTGCAGGTGATAGGCAAAGGCGACAAAGAGCGCTGGGTGCCCATCAATGAGCGTGCCCTGGGGCTGCTGGAGAACTACCTGCTGCATGTGCGCAGTCATGTGTCGCCCAAGCCTGGCGAAGAGAAATATGTGTTCCTGAACCGCCGCGGGCACCACCTCTCGCGCCAGATGGTGTTCATGTTTTTGAAAGATGCCGTGGCTGCCGCCGGCATAGGCAAGACCGTGAGTCCACATTCGCTGCGGCACAGCTTCGCCACCGAGCTGGTGCAGAACGGCGCCGACCTGCGCGCCGTGCAGGAGATGCTGGGCCACGAAAGCATCTCGACGACAGAGATATACACCCACCTGACCCGCGACACCCTCCGCAACACCATTGCTGCATACCACCCGCACTACAAGAAATAAGGGGTTTCAGGTTTCAGGTTTCACGTTTCAAGTTTCAGGTTTCAGATTGATGGTGAAAAGTTTTTTTTGCCATTTATATTATTTTTCGTAATTTTGCAGTCTCGTTTTTTGAGGAATTATAAATAATAAACTAATAATAAACAAATTAATCAAGATGACAAAGTACGTTTACACGTTCGGCGGCAAGACTGCCGAGGGAAAAGCTGACATGAAGAACCTCCTTGGCGGCAAGGGTGCCAACCTGGCCGAGATGTGCCTGCTGGGCTTGCCCGTGCCTGCTGGACTGACTATCACTACCGAGTGCTGCACCGCCTACTATGCCAACAACTGCGAGTTGCCAAAGGGCCTTATGGATGAAGTTTGGAAAGGCGTTGAGAACATTGAGAAGATTATGGGCATGAAATACGACGATGCCGAGAACCCCCTGTTGGTGAGCTGCCGCTCGGGTGCCCGCTCGTCGATGCCCGGCATGATGGACACCGTCCTGAATATCGGCCTCAGCAGCAAGACCATCCCTGGCATGCTGAAGAAGACCAACAACCCCCGTTTCGTGTATGACAGCTACCGCCGTCTGATCATGATGTACGCCGACGTCGTCATGGAGAAGAGCGAGGGCATAGAGCCCGCCGACGGCAAAGGCATCCGCAAACAGCTCGACGACATGCTCGACGAGTATAAGGCCCTCAAAGGCTACAAGAGCGACACCGAGCTGACCGCCGAAGACCTGATGAAGCTGGCCGACGCCTTCAAAGTGCGCGTGAAAGAGGTGCTTGGCGTCGACTTCCCCGACGATGCCCGCGCCCAGATGGAAGGCGGCATCAAGGCCGTGTTCAAGAGCTGGAACGGCAAGAAGGCTGTGAGCTACCGCAAGATTGAAGGTATTCCCGACGACTGGGGCACTGCCGTCAACGTGCAGGCCATGGTGTTCGGCAACATGGGCGACACCAGCGCCACCGGCGTGGCCTTCACCCGCAACCCTGCCACCGGCGACAACCAGTTCTACGGCGAGTGGCTCATCAACGCCCAGGGCGAGGATGTGGTGGCCGGTATCCGTACCCCCAACCCCCTGAACGACGACACCAAGAACGAGCAAAACAAGCACATGCACTCGATGCAGGAGCTGATGCCC
>JAFXUY010000069.1 GCA_017524785.1 Bacteroidales bacterium
ATGTCGACATACACCTGCATGCAACCGGCGGCGGAGGTGGAGCCGGCGATGGTGAGGATGTTGGTGCAGTCTTTCTCGGCAATCATCTGGCAGAGGATGTCGGCGGCGCGAGCGGTGTCGCGGCTGGTGAAGCTCATGTGGCGCATTGCGTCGATAAGCTCGGTGCTGTCATACTTCTTGATGTCAATGTGTTTGACGGTTTCTTTCAGGAGGTCTTTCTTTTCCATGGTAAATAATTTGTTTGATTTTTCTGTCAATGTAACGTTCTTCTCAATTTCAGGTATTTTATTTTCAAAGCGTTTGCATTACTGGGTTGGCATAGGCTTGGAGCAGCAGGCGGCGGCTATCGTCGTCGGGCAGATGAGACTGGCGTTCTTGCAGTTGGCGGACGATGGCGGGGGAGTAGCGGCGGCGGAAACGGGTGACGCCGTTGAACAGGTCGTAGGCGGCGAAGTTGCTGGGCATCAACTTGTAGCCATGCTGTATGCGGCTGTCGAGCACCGAGGCCACATGTTCGAAGAGGTCTTCGCCGTCGGCGGGTTGCAATTCGGCGGGAGTGAGTGGTGCGCCGATGTTGAGGTGTACACGGCCTTTGTGACCAACAATGCCGGTCACCACGCTGGTGAAGTCTTCGTCGGGGGCTTTGGTGTAGTGGCCTTTGCTGCTGAGGTGGAGCTCGTTGGCTTTCATGGTATCGCAGGGGTCCCATTCGTAGCTGATGCTCATGGGTACGATGTGCAGGTCGGCCAGTGCTTCTTGCGGAGGCTTGGTGCTTCCGAGGGAGAGCATCTTGACGATGGCCGGCGCCGTGGTGTCGAGGCCGTCCTTTGCGCGGCCGTTCTTTTGGGCAATCCATACGGAGTGCCGCTCCTCGACCACCAGCTGGTGTATGTACTCCGACAGGTGGTGGAGGCTGTTGTAGAAGGCGCGTGGCGAGCCACCGCGGCTCATGCTGATGAGCTTGTTGCAGCGGAAGAGGTCGGTGGCGGCCGGCATGGCCAAGAGGTTGTCTCCGAAGACGATATATGACGTGTCGCCTTTCAGTTCGAGCAGTAGATGCTGGAGCAGGAAGGCGTCAAGTGTGATGTCGCGGTGGTTGGAGACGAAGAGATAGTTGCCGCCACGTCTGAGGCGGTTGAGGCCTGAGTAGGTGAAGTCGTCGGTGGTGCTGGCGATGATGCGTTTGATTGCATCGTTCATGAAGGTGGACTGGAAGTCGTGGACGGACTCTATGGCCCTCAGGCGGGCTATTTCCTGCTGGATGTCAGAGTCGGGGTAGACGAACTTGATGATTTGCGGCAGTACGGACTGGTGAGCTATGCGCTGCATAGCGGCAGGCAGTTCGGCGTCGGTGCAGGGGCGTATGTCGTCGTAGTTCATAGGCTGCTGCTGATAATGCGTTCCATCTCGCTCTGCGCGGTGCTGCCCTCGTATAGGACGCGGTATACGGCCTCGGAGAGGGGTAGGAGGTGGTGGAACTTTGAAAGGAACTGGTGAACGATGCGGGCAGAATAGTAGCCCTCTGGCGTGGTGCCTATCTGCTTGAAAATCTCTTCTTTGTCGATGCCTTTACCGAGGAGGTAGCCTAGGCGGCGGTTGCGGCTGTGCTGAGACCAGCAGGTGACCATGAGGTCGCCGAGGTAGCAGTAGAGAGCCATGTCGTATTCGGCACCCGACTGAAGATTGCGTACGACGGAGACCATCTCGCGGTAGGCCATGGTGACATAGACGGCTGTGAGGTTGTCGCCGTAACCAACACCCTGGCAGATGCCTGCGCCGATGGCGTAGATGTTCTTCATCAGTCCGGCCACCTCGACACCGACGATGTTTTCGGTGGCGAGGGTGTGAAGGTAGCTGCATTCGAGCAGATGTTCCACTTCCCTGGCCAGCTGTATGTTGGACGAGGCGACGGCGAGGAAGGTGGGCAGTTGTCGGCAGACCTCTTCGGCGTGTGTGGGGCCGCTGATGACGCAGATGTTCTCGGCTGGCACATGCAATTGGTGCTCAAGGTAGTAGGAGACGCTGTTGGCCACCTCGGGCACAGCGCCTTTGATGGCTGAGACGAACTTCTTTCCATCATAGGCTTCGGGGGGAAGCTGGCCGATAACGGAAGCAATGAAAGCGGAAGGGATAGCCAGCACGAGGTGGGAGCAGAGGGATACCATTTCGGCGAGGTTGCCGGTGATGACGAGGCGGCTGGTGTCGAGCCGAGTGTCTGAGAGGTGGTTGGGGTTGTGGCCGGTGAGCAGCAACGCCTGGCGCACCTCATCGCGGCGCACCCACCAGGCGACCTGCCGGGAGGGTGATTCTTATAGTATTTTTATAATTGCGGTGGCCCAGTCGCCACTTCCTATTACTCCTATCATATCTGTTAGTCAGTTGATAACACGAATCCTCACAGTTGGAGCTGCGAAGGATATAAAATGCAAAGATACGCATAATATTTAGATTTTATAACGTTTAAATGTTAAAAATATACAAAAAGGCATAAGGCAAATATTTTTTTAGTACTTTTGCAAGCCAATTGCAGAACGAAAAACAATAGGTGAAAAAGATAAAAAGGCTGGCTATATTGTTGATGGCTATGGTGTTGAATTGTGCGGCCATGGCATGGGACGGTGGCGAGATGATGCCCACCATATCCGTCCCCAGCCTCTCTGTCGCCCTCAACGATACGGTCGAGGTCTATGACACCGTACTGGAAAACGCTTTGCCATACGCTTACGAGGGGGTAGTGTTCACTATTGACAGTTTTCCGATTGGTCTGAACGACCGGAGCTGCATGGTTGTGATTAACACGGCGCAGGGTTACGACAGTGTTGTCGACTATCATCTGCATCTTTGTCGCAACACAATGATGACGGCAGACTTTACGATTTGCAGTAGCCAGCTGCCGTTTGTGTGGGGCGGCGTTGCGTACACGGTGGATAGCAGCCATTGGTTGGAGGCTGATGGACAGTGGCTGGTTAGCGACACGAAAGTCCTGCAGCGCACCACGGGAGCCGACAGCATAGTAAACTTCAATCTGCATATCAACCCCTCGTACAGGGTTGTGAATTATGATACCATTGTCGAGAACCAGTTAGCCCCTCTCCCTGGGGAGATTGGGGAGTGGACGGTGGACAATACGAACCAGTTCTACCGCATTCTGACCGCCACCACCCAGTACACCTCTGACCGCCACTGCGACAGCGTGGTTGTTGACAGTGTCATTGTGTATATCAATGTCGACACCTTCCTATACGACACCCTCTGCGAAAGTCCCTTGTTAACTCCCAACACCGAACTCCTGACACCGAACACTCCTCACTGGATAGAGCGCGACACTGTTGTCTTGCAGAACGTCTTCGGGGCTGACAGTACGGTGATAACACAACGGTATGTGGTGTCTACAACCTACGGCAGTGCCAACGACACCATCGTCGAGAACCAGTTGCCCCACACCTTCCTCGACAGCACCTTTTATGACTCTGTCCAAAACTGCCAGTTCTTCATTGTCAATTCGGTAGGATGCGACAGTATAATCTCCTACAGTCTTTTCGTCAACAGAAATGTGGCTGTTTTTATCGACAGTGTTGTATGCGACACTCAGCTGCCCGATATACTGGACAGTGGCCAGTGGACGATTGACTCATCTGAGAACCTGCAACTTTCGGCTTTACATACCGCCTCAAGTGGTGCCGACAGTGTCGTGACGTTGAACCTCACGGTGATACCCACCGCCTATGGCTCGCACAGCGATACCATCGTCGAGAACCAGTTGCCATACACATTCTTGCACCACAGCTATACCTCCGACACCGTGGGTGACACCTTGATGCTCACCTCTGCCACCGGTTGTGACAGCATTCTTATCTATAGCCTGCTGGTTTACCGCAATGTCGACACCGTCCTTTACGACACTGTATGTTCCAACCAGCTGCCGGATAATTTTGATAGTGTCCAGTGGACATTGGTCGGAGGTCAGTGGCCGGAAGCAGTCCACTACATTCGGTCGACGATGTTATTGTGCGTCAACGGTGCCGACAGTGTCGTTACAAATCACCTCATCGTCAACCCGTCGTGGCTTATTGCCGACACGATGACCCTCTGCGAAAGCCAGTTGAGCCTCACCTTCGACAGTCTTACCCTTGATAGCCTCACCCCCGGCCCCTCTCCCTGGGGAGAGGGGTGTGGATACCTTTATTATGAAGGGGATTTTTCATATCAATATCTTACCGCGTATGGTTGCGACTCGGTCGCAACACTGCATCTTACCGTGATACCCACCACATACGGCACACACAGCGACACCATCGTCGAGAACCAGTTGCCATACACATTCTTGCACAATACCTACATCTCCGACACTATAGGCGACACCCTTATGCTCACCTCTGCCACCGGTTGCGACAGTATCATCACCTATAGCCTGCAGGTCTACTACAATGTCGACACTGACCTCTGCTATACATTATGTTCCAACCAGTTGCCAGATAATTTCGACAGTATCGAGTGGTCGGTGGTTGTATACCAGTTGTCGGGTGAAATTGATTACATTCAGAAGACAATGTATCAGTGTGCCAATGGTGCCGACAGTGTTGTCTCAAATCACTTCGCTGTCAAACCGGCGTGGTTTTTTGCCGACACCGCCACCATTTGCCACAATGAGCTCCCTTATAGGTGGAGCCTCACCCCCGGCCCCCCTCCCTTAGGAGAGGGTAGTGAATACCTTTATGATGGAGGGGATTATACTCGCCAGTATCTTACCGCGTTTGGTTGCGACTCGGTCGCAACACTGCATCTCACGGTAAACCCCAACTATGTTGTCTACGAATACGACAACATCTGTTCCAATCACCTGCCCTACACATGGCACGACACAGTCATCACCGCCGTGCCGAACGGTATGTGCACCTACACCATTAACCGCGCCACGGTCGACGGTTGCGACAGCCTGATGAGTATCCAGCTCGCCATCCGCTATGTGGCCAGTTCGTTTATGGTCGACACTTTCTGCACAGGCACTGCCTACAGTTTCGCCGGACGCGACATCACCGAGGGTGGCATCTATATGGATTCGTTGCTCAACGATGATGGTTGCGACAGCCTTGTCTACCTCAACCTCGTCCAGTTGCCACTGCCCGACATTGGCATCGAGGCTGATGTGGACTGCCAAGGCCGTGTCTACAATCTCTATGCTGTCAGCGATGTGCCATATCTGGAATGGAATGTCGAGGGCAGTGACTGGAATAGCATCTGGGGCGACCAGCACGGCACCTATATCCAACTGCCGGCAGCCAACCAGCCCATCACCGTCACGCTCATGGCCGACTACCACGACTATCCCACCTGCATGTCCACCACCCAGAGGACGCTCTACCAAATTGAAGTACCGCAGGCCGCCATCTCTGTCCGTCCCTCTTTCGCCACCCGTGAGCACAACGAAATCACTCTGCTCAGCGAAAGCGTTGGTGCCAGCATGCACAACTGGTATATCGACGGCCAGTACTACGGCGAGGGCAGGGCGGTTGAATACATCATGCCTGTAGAGGCCGACTCCGCCATCGTCATGCTTGTCGCCACCGGTGCCTCATGCTCCGACACCGCCTACGACACCATATACATGATGCACGACAATATCTTTGTCCCCAATGTCTTTGTCCCCGACCTCGAAACCAACAACCTCTTCACCATCGGCATGAAGGGCATTGTCGAGTTCGAGATTCACATCTATAACCGCACTGGAGAACTGGTCTATCATAGCACCGACATGGAGCAGTCGTGGGACGGCACCGACCTTAACGGCAAACGCTGTCCGCAGGCCGCATACGTCTACCACATCCGCTACTGCGACAGCACTGCACCCATCCGCTCCCACACGCTCAAAGGGACGGTGCTGCTTCTCAGATAATCGTTTTTATCGAATTGTCACCTCGTCGATCATCAGCCAGGAGGGATGGCCGGCGTAGGGGTGCCACGCGGGCAGACGTGGGTTGCAGATGAAACGTATGCGCACGTATCTGGCCTTGCCCTTGTAATTCACGTTATATGTGACTCGCGACGTGGCGTTGGGATTTGTGTTGGCAGACTTCATGGCCGACATCTCGCGCGGTGCCGACCAGTGCATTCCGTCACTGCTGTACTGTGCCAGGACGGTTTGCGGCAGCAGCACCCAGTCGTTTGGACTGTGGCATGCCGATGCACTGATGTCGCTGATTTTTTCGTTCGACTGCAACATCAGCACCACGTCTATCGTGTCGGGTGCGCTGAACCCCGCCCAGCCGGAGGTGTAGTCGCCCGGCACACCGCGGTGTCCGTCGGTGAGCAGGCGTGGGAAGCCTTTGGAATACTGCTCGGCAGGCTCACGATTGGCGACAATGCCAGTCACCGAGAGGCTGCTGGAGGTTGCGGCCTGTGGCAGAGTGAGGTTTTGCGCGGGGAATGTGTAGAGGTTGTCGTCATCGTAGGGTGACAGCACGAAGCTGTAGGTGTAGGTACTGTCGCCGCTTATGGTGTAGCGTTCTGCCACTCCCGGGCCGCAGGTGGCGGTGCCGAGAGGTGCTTGGCGGAAGTCGATGCTTACGGTGTAGACTGTGTCGGGCTTCACTCCGCACCAGCGGCGCGCGGCGGTCAGTGTGCTGTCGTTCCAACGGCGCACGCTGAAATTCAACGGCACGTTGACATCGCCGCTTGTTATCTTCAGGTTGTGGTTGTCGCTGCGGAAATGTACCCATGTGGCCTCGTGGTTGCCCTGTTCCTGTGGAACTACATACTGCGGTGCTGCCAGCTCGGCAAGGCTCTTGTACCAGGTGCTGACACGCTGTGCCGCCCGTCGGTCGGGATATGTCTCGCGGATGTTGCCGTAGAAGGTGCAGGATGAGAAGCTGGTGTCAAGTCCGAATTGGAGGCCGAGTTTGGGCAGGGTACGGAACTGGCCGTC
>JAFXUY010000070.1 GCA_017524785.1 Bacteroidales bacterium
GTGAAGGACCTCAACGGCCTCAGCAAGGAGCAGTTCCTCAAAGCCGTCGGCGAGAGCTACGAGCTCACCGACATGGGCACCGAGATCTACAAGCCCGCCAAGCTGCATGAGCACAGCATGTACCTCGACGGCCACTGGTACAAGATGACCGCCAAACCCGGCACCTACAACGACAACGACCCCATCGGCGTGCTCGATGTCACCATCCTCAGCAACCTCGTCCTCGACAAGGTGCTCGGCATCAAGGACCTCCGTACCGACAAGCGCATCGACTTCGTCGGCGGTATCCGCGGTCTCGGCGAGCTGAAGCGTCGCGTCGACAACGGCGAGATGAAGGTCGCCTTCGCCCTCTATCCCGTCAGCATGAAGCAGATCATCGACATTGCCGACACCGGCAATATCATGCCCCCGAAGACCACCTGGTTTGAGCCCAAGCTGCGCTCCGGCCTCGTGATCCACGAGCTCTGCTAGCGGGTCCTCCCGCCGAGGGAGATAATAACAAAACCAAAGGGTATACGTCAACCCGTTGGCGTATACCCTTCTTTTAACAATGGGCAAACGACTTGAAATAGAAAAGCTCTCGCCAGTCCTGTTCTGGGACATTGACCGAGACCAGTTCGACCCCGAGAAGAATTCGGCGCAGTTGATACAGCATGTGCTTGAGTGCGGCGAGCTGGACGACTGGCGTATGGTGCGCGACTACTATGGCTTGGACCGTATAGCCACCGACTGCAAAGGGCTGCGGTCTCTATCTCCTGAAGCATTGTCGTTTGTCTGTGCAATGACCGGCACACAAAAGGAAGACTACCGATGCTACAACTTCAGACAATCCTTCCCGACACTTTGGAACTCCTGAAAGAGTTGTCCTCTCGCCCCGAAATGAGCGGTCTTCGGTTGGTTGGTGGTACAGCCCTTGCTTTGCAGTATGGTCACCGTCAGTCTATCGACCTGGATTTCTTTGGAACTCTTGCCGTAGAGCAGGATGACATTATAGAAATGTTTTCCTCAATGGGTTCTTTTACCATTCACAACCGCAAAAAAAGAATATTGCAAGGCGCTTTGTGTGGTATCAAGGTTGATGTGATTGATTACAGCCAGTATCCATGGGTAGATGCGCCCGTTGTTGAAGACGGCATTACCCTGGCCTCTCCCCGAGACATTGCCGCCATGAAGATAAACGCCATCGAAGGCCGAGGCACTCGTAAAGACTTTGTCGACATCTATTTCCTTTTGCAGCATTATTCCTTGTCTCAAATGCTCGACTTCTATGCACAGAAGTATCCCAATCATTCCTTCTTTCGAGCACTTCTTAGCCTAACATACTTTGACGACGCCGAACAACAGGCAATGCCCAAAATGCTGACAATCGTCAACTGGGAAGAAATAAAACATACTATAACAAAAGAGGTCAGTAAACTGCAGAAATAGACCTGTTGGTTTTGCTCCCCTTTTGCTTATCTTTTGCTCCCCTTTTGCCTCGGTATATGGTTTCGCTATGGTTCCAATAGTGTTCCTGTAGTGTACCCATACAAAAGAAAAACCATGCACACGAGTGCATGGTTTTTTATATGGTAGAGGGTATAGGTGTTACCTTATCACCACCACCTTGCGGGCGGGCAGCGAGCCGACCTTGACCATGTAGACACCGTTGGGCAGGTTGTGATTGCTTACGGGACGGCCCACCATATCAAAGACTTTCACCGACTCCTCTTCGATGCCTTCGATTATGATGCTGTTACCGCGAACGAAGATATTGACGTTGTCGGCTGCAACATCTGCTATGCCGACGGTGATGGTTAAATGCAATACCACTGTTGAGTCGCAGCCCTGTACGGTAGAGAAGTTCTGCGTGTAGTCGCCTGAGACTGAATAATGTTCCCCATTCCATTCATAAACTCCAGTGGCGGTGTCATAGATGTTTTCCGTAACGGAATTATATATTGTAAGATATAATATGGCCATGCTGTCGCAGCCGTGCACCGTGGTGGTGTAGAATGGATAGTTGCCGCTTTGGATGAATGTGAGATCGTTCCACGTGTAGCTATCGCAGGCAGTGTCTGTTACCGAGCCGTCCATGCCTCTTGGATATACCGTCAATGCCAGCACCACCGTGCTGTCGCATCCTGCAGCTGTTGTCAACATATGGCTATAGTTACCCGTAGCCGTATAGGATATTCCAAAGAACTCATAGCTTTGCCCCTCACACATCTCATGGTACAAGGTGTCGCTCACCGGTTGGCAACCGTTAGTAACGAAACTGCGGACCTCCGACCATTCGCTCTGTGTATTGCCGTTGTTACTGCGTGCTCGCCAATAGAAAGTCATATTCTGAGGCAATCCGTTGACAGTGTAATGTGTATCAGCAGTGTTGAAACTGCTCACGGCACTGGTGAAGTTGTTGTCGAACGACAACTGCAAATCGTATGTCAGTGCGCCAAAGACTGGGTGCCAGGCCAAATCCACATTCACAGGCTGACTGCTTCCGTTGGCAGGTGTGGCGAGCTCTGGAGCTGTCAGCGTCACGTCGTCGGTGGTGAAGTGCCACACCGGCGACCATGCTGTGTTACCTTGGGCGTTATAGCCCTGCACCCGCCAGTAATAGGTGGTCGACGGCAATGCCGTGGTCACCACCGAGAAGGTCAGCGAGGTGTTGCCCGCGGATATGAGCGTTTCGAAAGTACTGCTGGTACTCACCTCGTAGCGATAGCCTTGCACGTTGTCCATGGGTTGCCACACAAGTGTTATATTGTTATACGTCAGTCCGGTCGAGTCGTTTACCGGCATCGTCAACGCCGGACCGGTGGTGATATTATAGGTAGTGGTGAAACGCCATACGGCAGACCACTCCGAGGTGTCGGCATTGTTGATCGCACACACACGCCAGCGGTAAGTGGTACCGTAGCGGAGCCCGTCGACTATCTTGTAGAAGTAGCTGTCTGTATTGTCGGCAGCGGTAGTCTTGCTCAGGGTCTGAAGTAGCGATGAGCTGAAAGTGGCCGAAGTGTCAATCTGTATTATGTATTTCGTTGATCCACGTGAATTGTTCCAATACAGATACAGGTCACTGACAGCCCGGCCTATGGAGTTGTCGGCAGGCGAGTTGAGGAATGCCCTATAGGTGGTTGTCAGCGTGCGCGTGTCAGACCAGCCAGAGGTGTCCACGCCGTTGCGGGCACGGACGCGCCAGTAGTAGCGTGTGCCATAGCGCATATCGTTGACAGCATAGTATACGGCATCGTCCGTATTGTCTGCAGCAGTGGTCTTGTTGAAACTACGCTTGTGGGGTGACGAGAAGTCGACCACAGTGTCGAGCTCCAGGATGTAACCTGTCGAGCCACGCGAGTTGCTCCAGTAGAAATACTGCCTTGTATATGCCCCAGTGAGGCTGTCCGACGGCGAAAGATTTGTGAAAAACGCCTTGTCGGTAGTCAGCAGCGTACGCGTGTCCGACCAGCCGGAGGTATCCACGCCGTTGCGGGCACGTACGCGCCAGTAGTAGCGTGTGCCATAGCGCATATCGTTGACGGCATAGTAGAAGTAGTTGTCCGTATTGTCGGCAGCGGTGGTCTTGTTGAAGGTGCGCTTGTGGGGCGACGAGAAGTCGTCCACCGTGTCGAGTTCCAGTATGTACCCAATCGATCCACGCGAGTTGTTCCAACAGAAGAACTGCCGTGTATAGGCTCCGGTGAGGCTGTCGGCCGGAGTGTTGGAGTAGTTCAGGAACACTTTGTCGGTAGTCAACAGCGTGCGCGTGTCAGACCAGCCCGAGGTGTCCACGCCGTTGCGGGCACGTACACGCCAGTAGTAGCGTGTGCCATAGCGCATATCGTTGACGGCATAATAGAAAGCGTCATCCGTATTGTCTGCAGCAGTGGTCTTGTTGAAGGTGCGCTTGTGGGGCGACGAGAAATCGGCCACAGTGTCGAGCTCCAGTATGTAGCCTATCGAGCCTCGTGAGTTGCTCCAGTAGAAGTACTGCCTTGTATAGGCACCCGTGAGGCTGTCGGATGGCGAAAGGTTTGTGAAAAACACCTTGTCGGTTGTCAGCAGAGTACGGGTATCCGACCAATCCGAAGTATCAGCATTGTTGCGTGCGCAAACACGCCAGTAATAGCGTGTGCCGTAGCGCATATCGTTGACGGCATAGTAAAAGTAGTTGTCTGTATTGTCGGCTGCTGTGGTCTTGTTGAAGGTGCGCTTGTGCGGCGACGAGAAGTCGGCCACCGTGTCGAGCTCCAGTATGTAGCCTATCGAGCCACGCGAGTTGTTCCAACAGAAGAACTGCCGTGTATAGGCTCCGGTGAGGCTGTCGGCCGGAGTGTTGGAGTAGTCTAGGAACACCTTGGCAGTTGTGGTCAACGTCCGCACCACAGACCATGCGGAGGTGTCGGTGGCATTATATGCCCTCACACGCCAGTAATACTGTGTGCCGTAGCGCAAGTCGTTGACATGACGCCCTTGCGTGCTCGACGAGGTGTTGGTGTGCTCCACCGAGTATAGCAGCGGCGAGTCGAAAGTGGCGGCGGTGTCAACCTGCAGGGTATAGCCGGTGGCGGCAGCGATGCGGCTCCACGACATGTATTGCCGCGTGTAGGCACCTGTAAGGTTATCGTTAGGTGAAGTGAGTGAAGGTGCCGTCAATTGTCCAAAGGACATTGGCATGTGCATCAAGATGATTGAGAGTAGGACAACTCTTTTCATAATACAGGCCCTTGTGTGTGTCGGGCGCAACTGCTGCCTCTCGCCACCTCCGGCGGAAGAGATGATTAAGTTCAAAAAAAAGGCATGAGGTTATGTGCTCATGTCCGTCTTGATAGAGGTATCGCCAAACACCTTTGAGGAAACGGGGTCTAATGGAACATATCTCACGCCTGACGATATGCTATGCGTATAGCATACACAACCATGCGAAAGCATAAATGCTCAACCTTCCCACTTAAAATTTGCCGATTTTAAATACAAGGACAATATCGCAATGCTTTTCTTGCTTACAGCTTTCGCTCTCGAAAGCAAGTGCAAAAGTACGAAGAATATTTCATATAGCAAAAAAAATAGGAATTTATATACCTGTCGTCAGTAAAATACTCCCTATAAGGGAGCCCTGTTCTTCGATTGTTCTTCGATTGTTCTTCGATTGTTCTTCGATGGACTATCGAAGAACAATCGAAGAACAATCGGTAAACAATTGAAGATGAGAGCTACTTTTCGGCGCCTCTGGTGGAGTCCTGGTGAGAGGCATTGCTTGTCCTCACGACGTTTTCTCACAAGGGAAAATCACGACAGTGTCAACATGTATAGAGTTCCATCCAAAATATTTTCCCACATGTCCGGGAAAAGGTGTAATTTTGTAGCGCCTTTGGGCAGTTGTTGCAAGGATGAAACGATACATTTATATTGTATTAGGCCTGTTGGCAGTGGGGCTTGGAGCGCTGGGAGTGGTGGTGCCGGGGTTGCCGACGACGCCTTTTTTGCTGCTGGCGTCGTGGCTGTTCTACCGCTCGTCGCCGAGGCTGCAGCAGTGGCTGCTACGGTCGTGGCTGGGCAAGTATATACGTGGCTACCAGCGACGCGGCGGCATGACGGCCACGCAGAAGGCCGGTGCCGTAGGCGTGATGACGGCTATGGTGCTGCTCTCCACCTTCGTGTTCATCCCCGAGGGCTCGGTGGCACGCATCATAGTGCCTGTGGCCGGAGCCGTGGGCGCGCTGACGGTGGTGTTCTTTGTTCCTAACGCTAAAAACGACGATATATGATAGTTATCCTGTTTGTGGTTGTTCTCTTGTCGGGCTATGTGGGGTGGCATCTGTGGATGCTGCCGCCGGTGTTGTGGCTGCGGTGGACGCTGGTGGCTGCGGAGGCCGCCTGTGTGGCTATGGCCGTGCTGTCGCTGACGCGCTACCTCGACCGCCTGCCTTATGGACTCTCCGTGGCGGTGTATAATATCGGCAACAAAGGGCTGATAATACTCCTGTACCTCATGATGGCGTTCCTGGTGGCCGACCTGCTGCGGCTGGTGCACGTGGTGCCCACGACGTGGCTGCGCGACAACTGGTGGACCTGCGGCGTGCTATTCGTTGTCATGGCGGCCCTGTTCATATATGGCAGCCTGAACTACGAGCACAAACGGCGTGTGGAGCTGACCATCGACACCCACGGCAAGGTGGACCACCCAGTAAAGGTGCTGGCTGTGAGCGACCTGCACCTTGGCTACCACAACCGGCGTGCCGACCTCGACAGCTGGGTGAAGATGCTCAACCGCGAGGGCGGCGACATGCTGCTCATGGCCGGCGACCTCGTCGACCGCTCGCTGCGGCCTTTGCTGCACGAGGATATGGCCGAGGGGCTTCGCCAGCTTCAGATGCCTGTCTATGCCTGTCTGGGCAACCACGAGTACTACGCCGACTACTACACCCCCGGCGAGGTGGAGCGCTTCTACCGTGATGCCGACATCACCCTGCTGCGCGACTCGGTGGCTACCGTCGGCAACATAGCCGTCATAGGTCGCGACGACCGCACCAACCGCCACCGCAGGAGCGTCAACGCATTGGCGCATTTCCACACAGGCGCATTCACCATCCTCCTCGACCACCAGCCCTACCACCTGGAGAAGGCTGAGCGCGCGGGCATAGGGCTGCAGGTGAGCGGTCACACGCACCGCGGGCAGGTGTGGCCGTTGTCGTGGATCACCGACGCAATGTACGAATGCTCGTGGGGCGTGGTAAAGAAAGGGGAGACCACCGTCTGCGTCACCTCGGGCCTAGGCATCTGGGGCGCCAAGTATCGCATTGGCACCCGGTCGGAATATATTGTAATCACCCTTGTGCCGTAGAAGGCCAAACCGCGTGCTACATAGAGAAACTAACCGTCCTGTTAATAAATTTTATGTTTGGTTTTTGCGTGTCATAAACTAAAAAGGTGTATATTTGCATGTGAATTATTTATGGCCTGTTTGCTGTAAATAATTGTAAGGTAAATTAATAACATAATAATACTAACAAAAATCAAACTACAATGAAAAAAGCATTTACTCTTCTTGCGGCTGTTGTCGTCATGGCAGGTGCCAGCTTCGCGCAGACCGCACATCGTCATGTTCCCATGACAAAGTCGGAGACAATAGTTCCGACATTCCGTGCACTTCATGTGCAGAGCAGTGCAAACGTGAAAGCTGCCGGCGACACCATCAGCACTTTCCCGTGGACAGAAGGCTTCGAGAACGGCACTCCTGCCGGTTTCTCCTTTGTCGATGCTGATGGCGACGGCAACAACTGGGCTCTTTATGATTTTGGCACCACCGGCAACGGCCACAATGGCAGCGACATGGTTGCCGCTTCTGCATCGTATATCAACAATGTGGGCGCCGTAACACCCGACAACTGGATGATCCTGCCCGCCTTTGAGATTCCGACTGATGCCAGCGAGTTCAACCTCTCGTGGTTTGAGAAGGGTCAGGATGCCGACTATGCAGCCGAGTACTACAGTGTGTATGTCAGCACTACCGGTAATGCAGTGAGTGATTTCACCACGGCAGCCCTGACGAGCACCGCTACCGGAGACTGGGTGAAGAAGACCGTCAGCCTTGCCAACTATGGTGGACAGACGGTGTTCATCGCTTTCCGTCACCACAATGTGACCGACATGTTCTACCTCAATATCGACGACATCCGTGTCGGTGGCGCCGAAGCCCCCGAGGTGACTGTTTCCGGTCCCGCTTCTGTCGAGATTAACGTCCCTGCCACTTTTGTAGCTACCGGAGCCACCACCTTCGAGTGGACTGTTGACGGCACTGTGCAGAGCGAGACTGGCAGCAGCCTGACCTACACCTTTACCACTAGCGGCAGCCACACCGTTGTTGCCAGCGCCACCAACTCGGCCGGAACAGGTTCCAACAGCTTTACTGTCAATGTCTACGACTGCAGCGCTGCCATCACCGCCATGCCTTGGGAAGAGAGCTTTAACGGCAGCATAGATTGCTGGAGCTTCTACACCGCTGATACCATCGACCATGGTTTCAATATCTCTGCCAACGGCGGTTATGATGACGATTACTTCCTTATCGGAGCCTACAGCGACGATGTGAACACCAACCAGTGGGCTATCTCTCCGATGATTACGCTGCCTAACGACGCCACTGACTATATCCTCAAATACTATGTCTATATGCGTAATTGGGAAGGTGTTCAGACCCACTATCAGATTCTTATCTCGACCACTGGAGCCGACACTAGCGATTTCACCACCATCCTCGTCGACGAGACTGGCGAAGGTAGCGGCTATGTGCCCCGCACCGCTCAGCTCGGCACTTACGCTGGTGAGACTATCCGTATAGCTATCCACAATATAACTCCTGTTACGGGCGATGCCGTGAGCTTCGACGCCCTTTACATCGGCGAGCCCCTTGCTCCCGACATGAGCCTCGCCGGTCCTGAAGAAGTCATTGTTGGCGAATCCTATGAGTGGACAGCCACCAGTGATGTCAACACCATTGTATGGACTGTCGACGGTGCCACCGTCAGCGAGACTGGCGCCACGCTCAACCACACCTTCACCACCGCCGGTAACCACACCATCGTGGCTTCCGCCACCAACTCGGTCGGCACTTCTAGCGACACCATGATTGTCAACGCCATCCAGTGCGATGCCCACGCTCTGCCGTATACTCCCGACCTTGCCAACGATGTCGACCTCTGCTGGGTTAACGAAGGTTGGAGCGCAACGGATCTGGATGGTGTTGCCACCATTTATTCCATGTCCAACCTCTATGGTTTATTCGAACTCAATCCCGACAACTGGATCTACACCCCCTACCTCACCATGCCTGCCGAAGGCAGCTATGAGATTGCCTGGAAGGTGTTGCCGTATGAGCCCCAGCTCCCCTCCGACCATTATGGTGTCTATGTCGTCAAAGATGGCAATGCCACATTGCTCTATGAGGAGACTCTGACTGCCAACATCACTAATTTCTCGCAGCGTGCCGTTGCCATTCCCGAGAGCATCACCGGCGACTTCAAGATTGCTTTCCGTCACTACGAGACCACTGGCGGCTTTGCTATCCTTGTTAGCGACATCAAGGTTGTTGCTGAAGGTACCACTGTGGGTATCGATCGTGCCAACGAAGCCAACGTGAGCATCTACCCCAACCCCGCCAGCAGCATGCTGCGCGTCGAGGGCGAGGGCATCCAGCAGGTTGAGATCATCGATGTCAACGGCCGCGTGGTGATGAACACCCAGGCCGGCATCATCAATGTCGAGAGCCTCGTTTCTGGTGTATACATGGTGCGTGTTGTCACCAACGACGGTGTCAGCACCCAGAAGATTGTTAAGAAATAAAGAATAGAGCTGTAAGTTCTAAGCTTTAAGGTTTAAGTGGCTGACGCGGTCAATCGGTCTGTGTCAGCCACTTAAAACTTAAAACCCGAAGCTTAAAACTAAAATATGTTATTGCTAGACGAAAACCCCTCGCTGCTGGCTGTTGCTGCAGCACAGACAAACGGCACTACGCCACCGACTCCTCCCAACGATGAGTTCGGCCAGACCATTCAGGCCACCGACAGCATCTCGCAGGCCTTGAAGGACAGCATCAAGAATATGAACATCACGGACATCAAGGCTGTTGTAACAGGCGAGAACACATTCCTCAAAGACGGCTTGCGAGCCCTCACCGAACTTACCGTGGGCTTTGTGCCAAAGCTTATCGGAGCCATCCTTATCCTTTGGCTGGGATTGAAGGTGGCCAATATGTTGAGGAATCTCATCGTTCGTGCTCTTGACAAGCGTGGTGCCGAAGGAAGCCTCAAGACCTTCCTTGGCTCGTTGGTCAACGTGCTGCTGAAGGCTATGGTGATTTTCATGGCCATGGATGTTGTCGGCATCAAAGCCACCTCGTTCATCGCCCTCCTCGGTGCCATGGGCTTGGCCATAGGCATGGCATTGCAGGGCACCCTGCAGAACTTTGCCGGCGGTGTCATCATCCTGTTGATGAAACCCTTCAAGGTCGATGACTATATTGAGTGTGGCCAGTACAAAGGCTATATCAAGGAGATACGCATATTCCACACCATCATGCGCCCCTTCAACGGCCGCACGATCATCATTCCCAACAGCGAACTTGCCACCAAGAGCCTCATCAACCACACCAAGGAGCCACAGATACGCCTCGATGTGGTGGCGTCAGTGGCCTATGGCACCGACCTGCACAAGGCCAAGGCCGTGCTGCAGGAAGTCATCGCCGCCGAGCCCCTTATCCGCCACGATTTCAAGGAGCCTGTCATCGCTGTCAGCGATTTGAACACCTCGTCGGTCGACATTTCCGTGTGGGTGTGGACCACTGTGGAGGACTACTGGGAGGTGTGGAAACACATCCGTGAGGACATTTACATAGCCTTCAACAACGCTGGCGTTGAAATACCTTTCCCGCAGGTTACTGTCCACCAGGGCAAAGACGGCGCCCCCATACATATGGCTCATCGCACTGCCGAAGCCCATCAGCCCATACCCGAGGACGAAGCTATGGGTGAAGGCGCTTGAATAATAAGTTGAAAGTTGAAAGTTGAAATTAATATTATCAAACAGATGAATAAGAGAATGAAATATTATTTGTCGCTTGCATGTGCATGCGTGCTTTTCGGTTTTCAATTTTCAACTTTCAATTCTTTGCAGGCACAACAGATGCCGCTGAGTGAGACCGCGTGGGCCAGTGTGCTCACCTGCGGCCCAGGCAACGACCTCTACACTTCGTTTGGCCATTCGGCCTTGCGTATCTGCGACACGGCCAATGGCATAGATTTGGCTTATAATTATGGCACTTTCAATTTCGGCACACCGCATTTTTATTGGAAGTTCGCCCAAGGTCGACTTGACTACTGCTTGAGCCGAGGTTCAATGAAGCACTTCTTTGTCGAGAATGGATATGAAGGCCGTTCGATGAGTGAGCAACGCCTCAACCTGACGCATCAGGAACTGTGCAACCTATATGTTATGCTTGAGTGGAACTATCTGCCCGAGAACCGCTACTATCGTTACGATTTCTTCCGCGACAATTGTGCCACGCGTGTGCGCGATATGGTAAGTCATGCTGTTGGATGTGACACCGTGTTGCATCGTGCCGCCGAGACCGAGACATATCGTCACCTGCTGGCATCGGCCATGCGCGACACCATGGAGTGGTGGCGCTTGGGAATGGATCTTCTGCTTGGTCTTGCAGCCGATCATCGTTGCACTCCTGTGGAGCGTATGTTCAAGCCCTGCGAGATGGAGGCTGAACTGGCAGAGGCCACCATGGGGGGCGACAAACGTCAGATGGTAGGCGAATCTACTCCGTTGCAACCTTCGGGACGGATAAAAATGCATCGCAGCTTCCCGCCCGTTGTTGTCTTTGGACTGCTCTTCCTTCTTGTGGCAGGATTGACATGTGCAGAATGGAAGAATGCCAAATCCTATAAGGCGGTCAAGGTCTTCGACCGCATAATATTTGTTCTTGCCGGACTGATAGGATTGTTTCTGTTGTTCATGTGGTTCGGCAGTGCATACTATTGCACCAAGTGGAATCTCAATGTGCTGTGGGCATCGCCACTGTTGATACTCATTGCAATCAGGATGCGTAAAAGTCCGCGCTGGGCATTGTGGTTGCAGGAGGCCATGTTTGCCGCGGCCATGCTGTGGGTGGTCGTATGCGGTCTGGCACCGGCTCTGGTGCCGATAATACTGATATTTTCTTTAAGAGTTGGGATGCTGCTACGTCGCTAGAAGCGGTGTCCAATATTCAGGAAGAAGTAGGGCGTACGTGTGTGGGTGCTATAGCCCAGACGTGCGTCGATAGGTCCAAACATGGTGTTATAACTATATCCTATTTGAGCACCGAACATTGGGGTGTGCCATGCTGGCGGGACTCCGTCAATGGAGTTGTCTACAGGCCAGAAAAGTTGTCCGAGGTCGTTGCTGTTGCGTGCAAAGGCCAGACGAACTATGATAAACTGACTGTGCATGATGCGTGCCTGGGCTTGCAGTTGCACACCAATCAGATATCGTTCCATGAATTCTTGATGGCCGATGCCGGCAAAAGGCACCTGCTGTTCCATTGTGTGGCCGAACCATTCGCCGCCCATGGCGTTGCGGTATGTCAGCGGTACGTCGCCACCAAGCAGCAGTCGGGTGAAGAACGACGACTGTAGTGAGAAACGCCGCGACACAGGCAGGTTGGCACGCCATTGCAGCGCGGCGTCGGTTAGACCTATGTTGCCGTCCAATCCTACCAGATTGTCGGTGATGTAGGCATATCCCACATGCAGACGGCTGCCGCGCGATGGATAGTACCAATGGTCTTCGGTGTTAAGGTCGGCGGCGAAGCGGTAGGAGAAGAAACTCTTGTCGGTCAGTTCAAGCGAGTCGCCTCCAATCGACAGCACACCACCGTAGTATTCGAACCTTTCCCACCTCACTCCAGCCTTGATTTCCCACTTGCTGTGGCTGAAATTAATTGGAGTGAATTCAGCTTGATGTTGGAAGTATTTAAAACTGTAAGTGCGTATGCCGTATCTGTATATGTTGAAATCGTTGTTGCGGAAGGTGTAACTCAAAGATGGACTGAATACCCTGTTGGTGGAGAGACCGTATTCCACCTTTGCCATGATGCGTTTGCCGAGTCGGATAGTTGCGGCAAGTTCCATGGGGAATTGTTGCCAGAAAGGCAGTTTGCCGTTCAGTTGCAGAGCGCCCATCTCCTCGGTGTCGAAGCGGAAGCCTACGCTGATTACAGGGTTCAGCTTCTGCTGGTTGCTTCTTTTCTTGTTGTTCAATATAGGTGGCACCGTGTTGGTGCTGTCGATGTCGAATATGGGTTCGCGGCGTTGACGGTGGCGGTAGCGTGCGTCGAGGTCTTTGGCGTGTGATACACCGTTGCCGATGCCGTCGATGCGGTGGCGTAGGGCCTGAAGGTCGTCGCGATGGCGGGCAGCCTCCACGGCTCCACGGTGTATCAGAGAGTCGATGGCAGAGTGGGTAAAGCTGGCGGCACTGTAACCTTGGACGTCCACCTTCATGAAAATGTCGCTCATAGCCACATTTTCGTCGTATTTGTTCTTGCTGTTAATGTCTATAATTTGGTTGAATACCGACATGGCATCGGTAATCTCGTCGGCGCGTAGCGAGTCGTTCTGCACAGTGACACCGATGATTATGTCGGCACCCATCTGGCGTGCCACATCGGCGGGATAGTTGTTGCGCAGGCCACCGTCGATAAGCACCATTTCGCCGATACGCACTGGTGTGAACACTGCGGGAATGGCCATTGAGGCGCGCATGGCCTGCACCAAGTATCCGCTGCGGAAGTCGACCTCTGTGTTGGTTACAATGTCCGTTGCCACACAGGCGAAGCGTATGGGCAGGCTGTCGAAGCTTATGCTGTCGAGGTATCCGGCGCAAAGGCGGCGGAAGAGAACATTGAGGTTGCGTCCGCGTATCAAACCACCTTTCTCGGGTGTCTCACTGCTCATGCCGCGGATTATTGCATAGGTGTTCTGTTCCTCGCGCTGACGCAGAGAGAGGGTTGCCGGGTCGGTACGGTCGCTGAGCAGCATGGCCCAGTCTTGGTTGCGCACCAGCGAGTCTAGCTCGTCGGTGGTGTAACCAATGCAGTAGAGGGCGCCGATAAGGCTTCCCATGGAGGTGCCGCAGATGATGTCGATGGGTATGCCGGCTTCCTCGACGGCACGCAGGGCACTGATATGTGCCACGCCCTTGGCTCCGCCACCGCTGAGCACCACGGCCACAGTGGGACGGCTTTGCTTGTTTTTTGTCTGGATGGTGCCTTTGGGTAGTGGGCGCAGGCGGACTAGCTCGGGAGCAAGGCTGAAGGTATCGGTAATGTAGCCCTGACGTGATACATACAGGCGAAGGTCGCTGTCGTATGTGTGATAAGTTATTGTGTAGCGACCGTCACTGTCGGTTTGTGTGCTATGTCTGAGATTGGTCACAGTGGCGCCGGGCAGCGGCTTCCCTGTTTCGGCATCGACCACCTTGCCGGATCGGTTGAAAAAACCAGTATACTGCGACATGGCAGGCAGCGCAGCCATCAGCAACATTATGGACAACAGCTTTTTCATTGCGCTTGCGAATAGATATCTTTCCTGACGCGGATGGCTTGCAGCAGGCCGCGGAGAATGAGAAATACCATGAAGGCGGTCCACAGGTTGTTGTTCCACCCGTGGTCGGTGAGGCGGCCTATGCAGTTCAGTCCGTAGTATTTCAACCCATAGTAGATGGCGAAGAATGCCGCCGTGGCCACGAACATGGCGTTGCGCATGGTGCGTGTGGCGGTGGCGCCGATGAAGATGCCGTCGAAGAGGAATGCCGCGAAGCCGCAGATGGGTATCACCAACACCCAGTACATATATTCTCCGGCAGCGGCGATCACGTCCTGTTGGTCGGTGAATATCTGCAGGAACTGGTTTCCGAAGGCGGCGTATAGGCCGGTGAACACCACAGTCAGTGCCATGCCCCACATGATGAGCAGCCTTACGGCGAGTTTCAGGTGGCGCTGCTGCTTGGCACCGATATGTCGGCCAACGAGGCTTTCGCCTGCGTAGGCGAAGCCGTCCATGATGTAGCTGAAGAGGGTGAAGAACTGCAGCAGCAGGGCGTCGACGGCCAGTATCTGGTCGCTGATGTGCGAAGATGCTGCGGTGATGAAGGTGAACACTCCCGAAAGACACAGTGTGCGCAGGAAGATATCGCCGTTGACCTTGAAGAAGCGGCGCATCTCGTCCCAGCGCAAAGCCTCCTTGATAGTTGAAAGTTGAAAGTTGAAAGTTGAAAGATTATTGTTTTTGCGGAACTTACGGCGCAGGAAGATGATGCCAAGCAGCAGACCGCTGTAGTTGGCCAGCACGGTGCCCAGAGCCACACCGAAGATGTCCCATTTGAGCACGATGACGAACAGCAGCGAGAGGGCTATGTTGACGCAGTTCAACGCTATGGCTATCCACATGGGGGTCTTCGAGTCCTGCATGCCGATGAACCATCCCTTGATGGCATAGAGCCCCAGGGTGGCCGGTGCCGCCCAGATGCGCACGAAGAAGTAGGTGAGCGCGAGGCCCAGCACATGGTTGCTGCTCTCGAAGATGTAGGGCACAGCCAGCGATATGGGCCACTGCAATGCTATGAGCAAGAGGGCAATGGTGAGTGCGATTGTGCAGGCGCGGATGAGTATTTTCACCGCCTCGTCCCATCGTTCGGCGCCGAAGGCCTGTGCGGTGAATCCGCTGGTGCCCATGCGCAGGAAACCGAAGTTCCAATAGATAAGGTTGAAAATCTGGGTGCCGATGGCTATGGCGCCAATGTGGTCGCCCGACAGGTGCCCCACAATAGCCATGTCCACCATGCCGAGCAGCGGCACGGTGATGTTGGTCACTATGTTGGGCAATGCCAGCCCCAGTATTCTCTTATTCATCTATCTTGCATTCGGCACAGTTCACTACGCGGCGGCTCTCCTTGTTCGACACGAAGGCCACGATGTGGCAGTTGTCCTTTACCACACCGGGCAGGGTGTAGCTGAAGCGGGCTTTGCGGGCCTCGCCGGCACGTCCCTCGGCCTGAATGTCGATTCCCCACACATCGGTGATGACATCGCGCAGCATGTGGTTGTGTTTGTAGTCGGTTTGGAAGCCGCCCTCGGTGGGTGTTGCCGACTGGTAGTAGGCAAGCGAGTCTTCGATAAGCACCAACGTCAGCGCCATAGTCGAGTCGGATGCTTTGAGGTAATTGACGTTTACCAGTATGTTCACTTTGCCGTCGGCAGCGCTCGAAGCCTCCATTTCGACGGCCATCAGCGGTTCCTGTGCTATGATGCTGTTCACGGCAGCCTCGACGCCGCTCATGGTCGATGCACCTTGGAACGAGAGGTTGCGGTCTACCATGGCGAAGGGCAGAGTCATGTTTACGCTGCCGCCAAAGGCTATGGCCCATTGGTCGCCGTCCTCGGTGCTCATGTCGGGCTGGCCTGTGTAGGGCAGTCCGTCGCCGCCACCCGGGGTGATGGCAACGATAACCATCTGCTCGCCGATGCGGCCGTGGGCTTCGTTTAGTATACGGTCGGCTGTGGGACAGTTGACGCATTTAGGGCCGGTGTATTTCTCCACCAGGGCGCGGTGTTGGGGTGTGGCGATGACGGTTCCATCGGTCCATGTGGCTGTCGAGCCGGCAAAAATAGTATACTCGCCGTTCTCGCCAGGCTCTATCTTGTCGCAGGCCGCAAAGAGCAGCACTGTCAGGGATAATAATGCAAAAATCTTCTTCATTGTCAATGTGTTTTTTCTAGATTATCCAGATTGTCTAGAATGCCTGGATGTTCTAGAAGCTGGTGGTTAAACTGAAGGTCAATCCGTTGCTGGCAGGCACCGGACGGCACACGCCGCCGATGCACAGCAGGCCTTCGCGCTGCTTGCCGTAGCCCAGCTGCAGGCGGGTAGCGCCGTGCGTGTAGCCCACGCTGAGGTTGTAGTAGTTGCCGATGCCGTCGTTGTAGGCATATTGGTCGCTGGCCGACACAAACCAGTGGGTACCGATGTTCCACTCCACAAGGCCCATCATCCAGTCGCCGTAGCGGCGGTCGGCGTGGTGCTGGTCGGTGGCGTCGTAGTAGCTGTCGCTGCCCATCCATTCGGCCTCGAAGCGCAGCGAGTGTTTCTTGTTAAGTTTCCACGACAGGTCCGCTATCACCACATTGTTGTGCACCAGGTCCAGGCCGGAATGTCCTTCGGCTTCGGGGTTGAACACCTGATAGGCGTAGGTGACGTTCAGTTTAACGGTCTTCGAAAGCTTGCGTGCCAGCTCGACCGAGGCGTCGCCGTAGAAGAGGTCGCCGATACCGGAGTTGACAACATAACCCTCGGTGCCGGCCCCACCGGTAACGGTGGTGTTGAGTGTGGCAACAACCGACGAGTTGACGTGCATATCCATGCCGTAATCGCCGCCGAGGAACGTGCCTTTCTTGAACTTATACATCACATCGGCCTGCAGGCCCTGCTCGCCATTCACCTGTGTGGCGTAGGGATACATGGTGAGGAAGGCGTAGGTGTGGTTCTTGGTGATGGCCGGCAGGTAGTTGATGAACAGCATCTCGCCGCTCTGGCTGCGGACCGACTTGTAGCCCATGTTGTCGATGCGTTTGGCCTGTAGGCTGGCGCTGAAGCCACGCTGCGAGTAGCTGAGGTCGAGCAGCAGCGCCTCGCCGGGACGGTAGATGTAGCCGTTCAGAGCCGAGGGGTCCTGGCCTTTGCGCACATATTCGGCCTGCAGATTCAAACCGCCGAAACCGAGGTCGGCACGTACGGCGGCGGCGCCCACGTTCAACGGCAGGTTGAGGCGGTACTCGGGGTCGCTGGCCGAAGGTATTGATTCGTCGGGCTCGTATTTGCTCACGAAGCTGGCACCCAACGTGGCGCGGAACTTGCTGTCCTGCATGGCCTTGATGATGCTGTTGAAGTTCACCTCGCCGTCGATGCCGCGCACAATGCCTTCGCCATAGCTCCAGAAGATGCGCTGGCGGCCGGCAAGGGCCTTGATGGTGACACCCTGCCAGGGGCGGAACGTCAGGTTGAGGCCGAGGAGCGAGTTGTCGAGGCCCAGGTAGCGGTCCTCGTAGGTGCGCAGTATCATGCCGCTGCCGAATTGCTCGTAGAAGTTACCCGCCGTGACGCTCAGCCACGAGCCGTTGTAGGCCACGAAATAGTTGGCCAGTCCCTGACCTTTGTATTGCGGGTCGAAGCCCAGCATGGGATTTTGGTACATCTCGAAGCGCAGGCCTGCGCTGAAGTCGCCGTTGGTGTAGAGTATGTCGGCGCGGGCGTTCATCAGCAGGTTCTCGGGCACGTCGTCGGCACCTATCACGCTGTCCTTGTGACTCACTTGTGCATCGAGCTGCACATTGCCGGTCACGTGTCCACCCAGTATGCCCTGGGCGGTGGCTGCTGACGCAACAAGGCAGGCAAAACCCGCCAGGAGAAATAGTCGTTTAATCATATATACACTAATATTAATTATCTGTCATCTCGCCCTTTTCTTCGGTATTTCTTCGGTACTTCTTCGGTATTTCTTCGGTGGATGACCGAAGAAATACCGAAAAAAATACTGGTAAACGACTGAAGATCAGTGGGCGTTTTTATGGCGCCTGGTGGGTTATTTCACCAGCTCGCGCACTTTCTCAATCACCTCTTCCTCGCCGCCATCCTGGTAGCCAGTGTGTTGCCACACTATTTCGCCCTCGCCGTTGAGGATGAAAGTGTGGGGCACGTTGACCACGTTCATGGCGCGCTTGAGGTCGCTGTTCTGGTCGAGGTATACCTCGTAGGGCCAGTCGTTGCCGTCGACATGCGGCTTGACGCGGGCTGCCGAGCGGGCGTCGTCGATGCTTATGGCCACCAGCTTGACGCCGGTCTCTTCCTGCCACTCTTCGTAGACCTCTTTGATGTTGTTGAGCTCGCGGTTGCAGGGCTTGCACCATGTGGCCCAGAACGAGATGATTACGGGCTTGCCGTCGTTCTGGATTGCCGACGAGGGCACGCTTTGGCCGTCGATGCTCTTGAGGGTGATGTTCTCGGGGAGCTTGGCACCCTGGGCCATGAGGCTTCCGGCAAAGAGAAGGCTGATGATTGCGAAGAGAATCTTTTTCATTTTTCGTTGTTGCTATAATGTTATTATATTATTTTGTATCTGAAACGAGGGTTTTATTGCAGCGAGGATGCTCTCTTCCTTGCTGATGAGGTTGGCTGTGAAGGGAGTGGCCTCGTTGTCGGCGAGGTCGTCGCGCAGCTGGAACAGTCGGCCGTAGTGCAGGCCGAACTGCTCGTAGTCGGGGTTGCCGAGGGCGCACGATGTGGCAAAGAGGCGAGCGGTCTTGCCGTCGATAATATGAAGGTATGTGTCTGCCGACCATTGGTCGCTGGCCATTGATTGTGCCAGCAGCTCGGCCTCGGTCATTGCTATTACCGTCTGGTTGATGCGGCGTGTGGCGTCGCGGTCGTCGACTTCGTCGAGCAGCGCCATAATCTGTGCCAGCAGGTAGTCGCCGACGAGCACAGCTGTGGTGTTGCCCCAGCGGGCGTTGACCGAGGGCTGTCCGCGGCGCTGTTGGTCGTTGTCTATCACGTCGTCGTGCAGCAGCGAGGCGTTGTGCAGCATCTCGACGGCTACGGCCAGCAGCAGAGTGCGGCGGCTGTTGAGGACATCGTTGCCGAGGGTGGCAGCGGCGGCCAGCAGCAGACGCGGACGCAGCATTTTGCCCATGCGTGCGGTGACATGGTGTTCCACCTGGTGCAGAAGGCTGCCTTTGCCAGTGGATGTGCGCCGTAGGTATTCGGCGCGCACTTGCTCCAGATTAGCCTCTAAATTCATTGTAGAGGGTGGTCAGTTTGTTGGTTAGCTGTTTGGAGGCTTTCACCAGCGGCAGGCGCAGGGTATTGGTGATAGAGCCTTGTATTTCGAGCAGGGCCTTGATACCTGTGGGGTTGCCTTCGTCGAAGATGGCGTTCATCAGCGGCAGCAGGCGGTAGTGGAGCGGCAGGGCTTTCTTGAGGTCGCCTTTCAGCGCAAAGCGCACCATGTCGGAAGTCTCCTTTGGCAGTGCGTTGGCGATTACCGAGATGACACCGTCGGCACCCATGGCGATGAGGGGGCATGTGATGGCGTCGTCGCCCGAGATTACGCGGAAGCCGTCGGGACGGTTGCGCAGAATCTCCATGGCTTGCTGCAGGTTGCCCGAAGCCTCCTTGATGCCGATTATGTTGGGGCATTCGGCGGCGAGAGCAAGGGTGGTCTCGGCGCTGATGTTGACGCCTGTGCGTCCGGGCACATTGTAGATAACCACGGGAACTGGCGACGCTTCGGCAACAGAGCGGAAGTGGGCCATGAGGCCGCGCTGGTTGGGCTTGTTGTAGTAGGGGGCTACGGAGAGAATTGCCGAGATGCCTTCGAAATTGGTGCGCGCCAGCGAGTCGGTGAGGCTCAAGGTGTTGTTGCCGCCCATGCCCAACATGATGGGCACGCGGTTGTTTACAGTCTCGACTATGAACTCCTGCACGGCGGCGCGTTCGCTCTCGGTCATGGTGGCAGCCTCGCTGGTGGTGCCAAGGGCCACGATATAGTCGACGCCCGAGGCGACGATATTGTCTATAAGCCCTTCGAGCTTGGTGAAGTCGACGGTCTCCTGTCCGCGACGGAAGGGGGTGATAAGGGCCACCCCGGTGCCGGTGAATATGGGTGTTTTCATGTTTCTACTTTTTTATCATGCTGAGGTATTCGATAATGTTGTTGAAGAAGCCCTTGAGCTCGACCTGTCCGTCGCCACGGATGATGAGGTCGAAGATTTCTGTCGGGTCTTCAACAGGAGTGGCGTAAACCACCTTGAGGTTGGCGGTGGTGCGCAGTGCCACATACTGGGCAAAGAAGTTCTCTTCGCCGATGGTGTCGATGAGCAAGTCGAAGTGTTGCTCGACGAATGGGCGTATAGCCTCGTAGTTGGGCATGCCCCAGAAGTTGAAGTCGCTTTTGCTGCGGACGATATGGGTGCCTTGGTGTGTGATTACGAAGTTTATATCCTGCTCGCGCTCCAGCAGCGCCATGAATGACACTTTCTTGCCCTGGTTTTCCATCACTTTGGCGAAGTGGTTCAGAATATTCCAGTTCTGCTCGTCGCCCAGTCGGCAGATGACGCCGATGCTTTTCACCTCGTCGATGTTGTCAATCTTCTTTTCGCGGGGTGTGGCCTTGAGGGTGCGGAGGGTTTTCTTGCGGTGTATTTCTTTTATGAAGTCGAACATATCTTTATGTTTTACGTCTAACGGTTTTTACGCCTAACGTTTTCTATTTATTCGAAAAGTGTGTGTTGTTTGTAGAGCGTGAAGCTGCGGCGGTGTTGCGGTGTGACGCCGTGCTGCTCGATGGCTTGGTAGTGCTCGGCAGTGGGGTAGCCTTTATTGCGGTCCCAGCCGTAGCAGGGGTATTGTTCGTGCAGGTGCATCATCAGTTCGTCGCGGTGGGTCTTTGCCAATATGCTTGCGGCCGCTATGGCCATGTAGAGGGCGTCGCCATGGACGAAACACTGGTAGGGGAGAGCTGTCTCGTTGTAGAAGCGGTTGCCGTCGATGAGCAGGAACTCGGGGATGCGCTGTCCCAGCTTGGTGCCGCCGCAAACCACGTTGTCGGCCACTTCGCCGCCGAGGGCTTTGGCAGCCAGGCACATGGCATGGGTGGCTGCATGTAGTATGTTGAGACGGTCTATCTCTTCCGGCTCGACGGTGGCCACGGCCCATGCGTCGGCGTTGGCTTCCAGCTCGCCGCGTAGCATTTCGCGCTGCCGTTCGGTCAGTTGCTTCGAGTCGTTGAGCACGGGGTTGCTGTAGCCCTCGGGCAGTATCACCGCGGCGGCGGTGACAGGGCCTGCCAGCGGTCCACGGCCGGCTTCGTCGCAGCCAGCCTCGCAGCGTCCGTCTATGAGCCACGGCTTCAGCATACCAGTGCGGCAATAAAGGTTAGCAGGAGAACAATGTCGAGTATCCAGGTGCGCTGCTTGCGGTGTCCGTAGCTGTGGCTTTTTTCGGGCATCAGCAGGTGGAGGCCACAGAGCGTGAATGGCACGGCGAAGAGACGCATGTCGACAGGGAATACGCGAGAATAGAGCAGCATGGCGGCGCTACCGACGGAGAGGAGCATCACCGTGGTGGCGTTTTTCTGCCATACTATGGGGTGCTCGCCGAGGTGGCCCCAAAGGGCAAAGAGACCGACGAGGAACACCAACACCAGCACCAGGTTGCCTCCGATGGCAAGGGCTTTCTCGGTATCGCTTTGCAGCGATATCCCGCCAAGGGAATAGTAGGTGCCGCTCAGCCATATCGTCAGGTTGCCGGTAAGGTAGAGCACTGTGAGAAGCATGATATAGGGTGCGGCAAGTCCCAGCAGCATCGACAGCCAGTCGCGCCAGGAATAGAGTCGGTAGTTGATGACTACCAGCAGGTAGCTCAATATCAGCGCCAGCGACGGCAGGTAGAACATCGAGGCCAGGCCTATGAGCGCCGTGGCGCTGCAAATCTTGTCGGTGGTGATGGTGAGCAGTGTGGTACGCAGCATCAGCTGGTGGGTGATGGCAATCATTATGCCACCCACAAAGATGGCTGGAGTCAGCGTGGTCGCCGGCGCGCTCATCAGTATGATGTATAGCAGGGTGGGAAGCAGTGTGGTCTGTGGTACAAGGCCTACGTTGGCCAACAGCAGGTTGAGCCACACACCTTCGGCAAGAACAAGCAGTAGGGCTATCACTACTGCCAGCCGTGGCAGCGACGAAATGCCCAGGTAGAGCAGGTGGTAGAGCACTGCGTCGCCGTCGGCCATTGCCGGCGGGTACACCAGCGAGCGCCCCCACAGCAGGAGGGTCGCCGCCAGTATCAGCAGCACCTGTACCACGGTGTTCTTGCGGAAGAGGTTTACCATTGTGCTACTTGACAATCAGTTTCTCGGTACGGCTACCCACGCGGACAATATACACGCCACGAGGCCAGCGCGAGGTGTCGATAGTTGTTTGTTCGGCCACTTGTCGCTGTTCCATGCGGCGGCCGTCGATGCCGTAGACCTCCATGGTCTGCTGTTCGCCGCAGCCTGTGCGCACTGTGACGGTGCCAGAGGTGGGGTTGGGATAGATGTGCAACGGCAGGCGGTATTCTTCGGCGGTTGATATGCTCACGCGGCGTATTGCCTCGTTGATGGCGTCCACAGCATCAATCTTGCCCCAGCCCCAGCGCAGGTCGGCGCTGTCGCGCGACACCAGCGGGCCGGTCTTGTCGTCGTTGCGGGCAGTAATATGCAGGATGTCTTTTATCTGGCTGTATGTGAGGTTGGGGTTGGCCTGAAGCAGCAGGGCCACCACGCCAGTCACCGAGGGGCTCGACATAGAGGTGCCGCTCATCGACGACCATTTGTAGTTGAACCCGTCTTCCATCAGCGTGATTACGGATGTGTAGCCGCCCGAAGTCCAGCGGCTGATGGATGACACCACACCCATGCCGGGGGCCGAGATGTCGGGTTTCTGGCGACCGTCGATGATGGGACCGTAGCTGCTGAAATAGGCAATGTCGCCAGAGTTGTATGTTGTATCGTTAACCCATAAGCCCGATGAGTGTGCGGCCACAGTGATGTTGCCCTCGGCGCAGCCAGGTTCACCTATGCCGTAGAGGGCGTCGCCGGCAACGAAACCGGGGAAGTTGGGGTTGCTCACAAAGTCGGCACCCTCGTTGCCGGCATGGTTGGTCTTGTTGGCAACATTCCATGCATGCACGGTGCCGCTCTCGGCGGTGATGAAGAGTTGCAACTTCAGAGCGGCATTTTTGTTGACATCCATCTGGATGTGTGGACGCTGGTCGTAGGGGTTGACGCGCTCGGCCAGTATGCGGTAGGGAATGCGGATGTCGCCGCATATCAGGGTATCGTAGATTATCTGGTCGCCGTTGGCGGTATTAATTACAGGCCCTGCCCAGAAGGTGTTCGAGGTGTCGGCTATTGCCATGCGGAACTGGGCGCTGAAGTCGTGACCCTCCTCGCCCCATATAATTAGGCACTGTCCGATGGCTTCAGGCACGTAGTCGTAGTAGGTGGCCACGGTTTTCAGAGTGTCGGTTGCCGAAGTGAAAGTCTTGCTGATGTGGAAGTTCACGTCGCCGTTGTTGCCTGCGCTGGTGCAGAAGATGGTGCCGTCGGCAGCCCAGTTGTTGATGGCTTCGCTGAGCAGCGACTTGCCGTCGAGGCAGCTGAAGGAATACATGCCCCAGCTGCTGTTGATAACCAGTCGGCGGGCGCTGTCCTGTGCCACTTTGCGCATCCATGCCACACCCTGCATCCATTCATATTCGCCCAGACCAAACGAGCAAAGTAGCAGACGTGCTTTGGGAGCCTGGCCGCGCATCTTGTTGTGGGCACCCTTGCCGGAGGTGATACCGGCCACGTGGGTGCCATGGGTGCCGTAGCCATAGAGGTTCGAGGTGTCGCCCTTGGCGGCAATCAGGCGGTCGTAGCCTGCAATCTCGGTGCCGAAGTCGAAGCCGGCAGGTGGCGGACCGGCAAGCCGGAAGTGGTCCCAGGCGCGCGCTATGCGCCAGTTGTTGTGGTTCTGTCCGTTATAGTTGGGGTGCGTGTAGTCGAAGCCCCAGTCGGTGATGCCTATGTATACACCTTCGCCATTGTAGCTTGTATCGCCGGTTATGCCCCATCCGTTCTGCACACTGTCGGTGCGTGTGTCGTGGCGCATGCGGTCGCATGTGGGTTCGGCAATACGGTGCGAGATGCTGTAGAGCAGCACTTCTTTGTCGTTTTCCAGCACGTCAAGGCTCTCCACGGGCACGCGCAGCGTGACTATCTGTCCGGCCTCGGCACCTATTCTGATGTCGGCTTTCTCCAGCACATTACGGTCGAAGCCCGGAGCCATCTTGGCAAGGAAATTGATGGTCTGTGCTCCTGCGGCCACCTCTTCGCGTATCAGCGCTTTGGTGTCTATACCGCACTTCGATGTTTGTGCCACAGCGCCTGCTAAAAGGCTAATTGCTAACAGTGTAAAGATAATCTTCTTCATAAGATAGGTATTATATACAAAGTGCAAATATACGAAGAAAAATGAAACTAATGGTATAAAAAGTTAAAAAGGCGCCACAATTGGCGCCTTTTTAACTTTTTATGCTTTCAGTAAACCTTACACCTCCCAGGTGTCGCCGCTGTTGAGCAGGTCGTCCATGCATTTGTACTTGCCGTTGGCCATCTGCTCGTCCATCTGCTCCTCATAGAGCTGGGTGTAGCTGACTTTCTTCACGTTGCGGATAACGCCGAGGGCCACGGGCAGGTTCGAGGCAGGACCCATATGGGCCAGCATCATGTGGATGCCGGTGTCCTCGGTGGTCTCGTCGTGCACCATGATGTCGTCGATGGTGATGCCGTTCTCGCCGAGGGTGACAACCTCCAGTTGGCGGCCGTTGAAGCGCAGACCTTTCTCCTTGTTCTTGCCGAAGAGCATGGGCTTGCCGTGCTCGAGCACGATGGTGCGGTCGTCGCGGACGGCACGGTCGGTGATGGCGGCATGCGTCTTGTCGTTGAAGATGACGCAGTTCTGCAGCACCTCGGTCACCGAGCAGCCGTCGTGTTTGGCAGCACGGGTCATGCACTCGGTCGAGAGTTGCGGTACGCAGTCGAGGGTGCGTGCGAAGAAGGTGCCTTGGGCGCCCATCACAAGCTCGCCGGGGTTGAAGGGATAGTCGATGGTGCCGTAGGGCGA
>JAFXUY010000071.1 GCA_017524785.1 Bacteroidales bacterium
CTTCCTGGCGGCGCCGGTCTACCGCCGCACGCGGAAGATTACCGTGGCGCTGCCCGACAGCTACGCCGGCCACGAGGTGCACCTCTACGGCATGATTGTCAACGAGGAAGGCGAATGGAGCGAGACCATCTACGCGGGATGCGTTGTTAGTGAGGAGTGTGGAGTGAGGAGTGAGGAATTTAGTGAGGAATTTAGTGAGGAGGGAGGAATGAGGAATGAGGAGTTGGGAGCAGTTAAGAGTTATGAGTTAGGAGTTAAGAGTGGGGAATTGGACGTGGTACGCGGACAGCTTGTCCGCGGAAGTACATAGAGGCTGGCAGGCCCCCCAAAAAGGGGCATATAATAAACAGCGTTGTGTTGGTAATTTATTTGTATACTTTATACAATAAATGTGCCGCGCGTGCGTTTTTATCGACATGAAGCACACAGCTGTTATACTGACTTTTTTGGTTTGTAGCCTTGCGGCTATGGCGCAGGGAGTGACGAATGTGACCATAGCAGGCTCGTCGGCCAATGCCGCCGGCAAGATGATTGGCGTGTATGGCTACGACGACATGCTGACTATGGAGGAACGTCTGCTCGACGAGACGCGCATCGATGGTGGCGGGCGCTTCGAGCTGAAGCTCTATGCCAACTATCCGAGGCTGGTGTTTGTGCAGGTGGAGAATTATTCGCAGTCGTTCTATGTGGAGCCCGGCCGCAGGTACGAGGTGTGGATGCCCGAGTTCGACTGGGACATCAGCGAGGTGAGGAACGTCTTCCTGTCGCCGCAGGCGCTGGATGTGGAGTTCCTGAACCTGCCCAACGACGAGCTGAACCTGAAGATTGGCGCCTACGAGGCGCTGGTGGACAGCTTCATCTCTGAGAAGCGTGTGTTTTTCGACCCCAAGTTCCAGCCGCAGCGACGCTACTTCGACACCCTTGTGGCGCTGGTGGAGCGGCGTATGCCGAGCAGCGAGGGCACCTTCTTCGACTACTACAAGCGCTATACGCTGGCCGAGATGCAGCTGGCGATGCACTTCGTGAGCCGTAAGAAGCTCATAAACCGATACATCAACGACCAGCCGGTGCGCTACCACGACGAGACCTACATGCGGCTGTTCCTGACGCTCTTCGAGGGCAGCATATCGCACGGCATGGCGAAGGTGCCGCTGGCGCGGCTTGTGGCGTGGGTCGAGAAAGAGGACCTTTCCACCTATATGGACTCGCTGGGCCTGGACCCGCTGCTGCGCAACGAGCGTGTGCGCGAGCTGGCTGCCTTGCAGGCGCTGAAAGAGAGCTGGTATAACCCCGAGTACGACGGCATGAAGGTGAAGCGCATGATAGACCGCATTGGCCGCGAGAGCCGCTTCGACGAGCACCGCGCCCTGGCGCACCGCCTTGCCGCGAGCCTGGGACGCCACGAGAAGGGCAACGAGGCAGTGCGCTTCACGCTGCCCGATGTGGACAGGAACATGGTAGACCTGAACAGCTTCCGCGGCAAATGGGTGTACCTGAGCTTTGTGCGCTGCGGCGACCCCAATTCGATTGGCGAGCTCGAGACGTTGGCCTATTTCAAGGACAGCGTGTATGCGAAGAACAGCGACGTGGTGTTTGTGAGCGTGGCCTGCGACCGCGAGTTCCAGAAGATGTACCACCTGCTGCGCACCAGCAAGCGCGGAAGCAAGTACCGCTGGACGTGGCTGCACTTCGACGGCAACTACCGCCTGTTGGAGCACTACGGGGTGGTGAGCTACCCGACATTTGTGCTGATAAACCCCGAGGGCAAGCTGCAATACGACATCACGCCGGCGCCCGCCAGCGGCATACTGCTGCACGGGCCGTGGGAGAAGAAGCCCATGAGCCGCGAGGAGGAGAGCAAGCTGCCGTTCTATATGAGATAGGGAGTTCAAGGAGTACAGGGAGTACAAGGAGTTCAAGAATTAAAAGAAGTAAAGAATATATGAAGAAGTTGTTTGTAATGGGTCTGGTTGGCTTGATGAGCCTGATGGGCTCTGTGGCTATGGGCCAGAAAGAAACTGCCGGCGACAGGCAGCGCGAGCTGTACCGTCAGGCTACCGACCTGTATCAGAAACAGAAATATGCCGCCGCGCAGCAGATATACGACCAGATTGCCGCCGGCAGCGATGGCAGGGCAGACCTGACCACCGCCGACGCCTGCTACTATGCCGGCGTGTGCTCGGAGAAGCTGGACAACAACGACGCCTACTACCGTCTGGAGGAGTTCCTGCGGCTCTACCCGCAGAGTTCGCGCTGCAACATGGCGCGCTTCTACCTTGGCAACTTCTACTACACCCGTGGCGACTACGAGCGGGCGCTGGCCTACTACCGCCAGGTGGATGCCGCCGAGGTGGAATACGACCACCGCAGCGAGTACAACTTCAAGATGGGCTACTGCTGGTTCCAGAAAGGCGACATGAAGAAGGCCGCCAACCTCTTCTCGCAACAGGTGGGCGGACGGTCGAAGTATGCCTCGTCGAGCCTCTACTACTATGCCCACATCCAGTATACCGAAGGCAAGTATGAGTTGGCGCTGAAGAACTTCAAAGAGTTGCAGAAAGACCGCAAGTTTGCCAAGATAGTGCCCAGCTACATCGCGCGTATCTATTATTATCTGGGGCGCTACGACGAGCTGCTGCAGATGTCGCCCGGACTGCTGCAGGACAAAGACGCCTTCAAGCGTGGCGAGATACACCAGATGGTTGGCGAGGTGTACTTCAACCGCGGCGAGTATGCCAAAGCCCTGGAGCACTACCGCGCCGTGGGCGGCGAGAAGCTTGCCGCCAAGCCCGGCTGCACGCCGCAGGACAACGACTACCAGATGGGCTACAGCTACTACATGCTTGGCAAATACGACTCGGCGGCGGTATACCTGAGTCGCAAGATGGGCTGCAACGACAGCGTGGCGCAGAACGCCTTCTACACCCTCGGCGACACCTACCTCAAGCTGGGCCGCAAGATGGATGCAAGGAGCATGTTCTTCGGCGCGTCGAAGATGGACTACGACAAGCAGATAAAAGAAGATGCCCTGTTCAACTATGCCAAGCTGAGCTGCGAGCTGAACCAGAACGCCATGGGCGAGAGCATCAAAGCCTTCGAGAGCTACCTGAAGAAATATCCCAAGAGCATACACAAGACCGAGGCGCAGGAGATACTGACCGAGCTATACTGCTCGACAAACAACTACAAAGAGGCCATACGCCTGCTGGAGCAGATACCGCAGCGCAACGCCGCCTTGGAGCAGGCCTACCAGCGCGCCGTGCTGAACCGCGGCATAGAGCTGTGCAACAGCGGCAACACCAAAGAGGGTGTGGAACTGTATGACAAGGCTGTGAAGCTGAATGCCGTGCCGAAGACAACAGCCGACGCCAACTACCTGCTCGGCGAGGCGCAGTACAAGGCAGGCAAATACGACGCTGCCGAGAAGAGCCTGAACCGCTTCCTGCTGTCGTCGTACAAGAACACGTCGCACTATGCCGACTATGCCCGCTACACGTATGCCTACCTGCTGATGCAGCGCGAGCGCTACGACGAGGCCCAGGACGCCTTCGGCGAGCTGGCGGGCCGCCTGAACGGCACCGCCGACAAGCAGAAGAAGCGCATGCTGGCCGACGTGTGGAACCGTCTGGGCGACTGCCTGTATGTGCAGAGCCGCTTCCCGGAGAGCATAGTGCAATACGACAAAGTGATTGCCGCCGCCGGACGCGACGCCGACTATGCCACCTTCCAGAAGGCTCTGGCCTTCGGCGCACAGGGCAAGAACAGCGAGAAGCTGACCTACCTGAACTACATCTTCGAGAAATACCAGAACTCGCCGCTGAAGTCGAAAGCCATGCTCGAGATTGCCAACACATACATGATGTGCGACAACAACGAGATGGCCATGACCTACTACAACAACTTCGTGAAGCAATACCCGCAGAGCGTGTATGTGAAGACGGCGCTGTTGAACCAGGGCCTGATATACTACAACACCGAGCGCGACGAGCAGGCACTGAAGACCTTCGACCGCCTGCTGACGCAGTATCCCGGCACCGACGAGGCACGCGACGCGTTGAGCACGGTGAAGAACATCTACATTGCGCAGAACCGAGTGGAAGAATACTTCGCCTATGTGAAGCGTACCACGAAGGTTACCATCTCGACCGTGGAGCAAGACTCGACGACCTTCCTGGCCGTCGAAGGCCGCTACCAGGAAGGCGACTATGCCAACGCTTCGGTGGGTATGGACAACTATCTGGCCAAGTTCCCCGACGGACTCTTCTCGCTGAAAGCCCATTATATTGCTGCCGACAGCTATTTCCGTCTGGGACAGAACGACAAGGCCCTGCCGCACTACATAGCGGTGACCAACGCCGGGACGAACAAATACAGCGAGGAATCGCTCTACAATGCCGCCAACATAGCCTACGGACTTGGCAACTACGGCCAGGCCGCCACGCTCTACCAGCGGCTTACCGAGAACGCCGAGAGCGACAACAGTCTGCTGCAGGGCAAGGTTGGCGCCCTGCGTTGTGCCGTGGCGCTGAAGCGCCACAACGATATCATGGTTGCCGGACATCGCCTGCTGGCCGAAGAGAAGGCTACGCCCGAACTGAAAGAAGAGGCCTGGCTGGCCATGGCACGCAGCAGCTTCGACAACCAGCAGCGCGACACAGCCTATGCCTGCTACGGCGAACTTGCGTCGTCGGTCAACGGCGAGTATAATGGCGAAGCCCGCTGCCGTCAGGCCGAGATACTGATGCTCGTGGGCCAACACGACAAAGCCGAGCGGCTGATAGAGCAGATAGTGGCCGACGCATCGAGCGACTACTGGCTGGCCTACTCGTTTATACTGTGGGCCGATGTCTACTATGCCCGAGGCAACAACCTGCAGGCCAAGCAGACCCTGCAGAGCATAATAGACAACTACGACGGCGACGACCTTGTGGCCGTGGCCCGCCAGAAGCTGGCAGCCATAGTGGCCGCCGAGCAGCCCGAACAGCAGGCCGGCGAGGAAGAAGAGATGACGATAGAGCTGTAGTTGCTAAAAATTAAGAATAAGAGTTATGAAGACAAACAAGATAATTCTGGCGTTAGCCATCTTTCAACTTTCAACTTTCAACTTTCAACTTGTGGATGCGCAGGAGAATGGCGGCTACAACGAGAGCGTCGTGGTGCGAGGCTCCTACCGTCCGGTGATAGAGCAGAGCGAGAAGATAAGCTTCCCGGCGGTGATTACCGACACGCTGGGCCGCATGGAGCGCGACTTCAGCTACAGCATTGCGCCGACACGCCTGCGGTCGCTCTACGAGCCTACGCGCATAAAGGCAGCCCGCATCATAGGCGAGCCTGCCACCAAGCTCTACAACAACTATTTCCGTCTTGGGGTGGGCTACTATCCTTCGACGTTGGCCGACCTCTATTGGAGTTCGACCCGCGACCGTGAGAAGACCTACGGCATAAGGGTTAACCACAACTTCTCGTGGGGCACAATACCCGACTACGGCAAGAACTTCTTCGGCCAGACTGGCGTCACCCTCTTCGGCAAATATATCATCGCCGAAAAGCTGCAGCTCTCGACCGACATAAGTTACGAGCACGACCACAACCTCTACTATGGCTTCAGCGACAGCACCCTACAAACGGTGCTCGGCACGGTGCGCGACAGCATCGCGCTCTCCGACTACCGAGCCTCGTACAATATAGCCACATGGAACATAGGCATGAAGAACATGCAGCTCGACCCCAACAAGCTTGGCTATGCCGTCAACGTGCATGCCAGCGACCTGTGGGCCTACTGGGGCCAGAACGAGTTCAACCTCAACGCCAGTGGCGACATACACTACGGCTTCAACATCAAGGACCAGTACAAGGGTGTGGCCTATCTGCGTGTAGAGTTCGACGGCTACCGCAACTCGTACCGCAAGGACGGCGAGATGCCGCTGGGCTGCACCATGGCACCACAGGCCGACACCGTGGTGGGCTGGCGCAACATCGTTAAGGTGAACCCCTATGCCGACTTCATGTTCAGCGGATTGGACTTCCATGCCGGCCTTATGGCTGGATGGGACTCGTATACCAACGACACCGCCACCACCTTCCGTCTGTTCCCGGATGTGGTCGTCAGCAAGAGCCTGATGAAAGATGCCCTGGTGCTCAGCCTCGGTGCCACCGGCGGCTTCGATGCCAACAACTGGAACACCATACGCTTGGTGAACCCCTACATCGCTCCCGATGCCGAACAGCGCGCCACGCGCCACTACGACTTCACCTTCCATGCCCGTTGGAACCCCAGTCGCAAGATTGAGGTCAACGCCGAAGCCGGCTTCCAGATGCTGCAGGACGACCTGACCTTTACCCTCGATAACAACTATGCCCTGAACAACGTCTACCGCCCAATGTATATCGACGACAACCGCTTCAACATCGGTGGCACCGTCTCGTTCGTCAACGACGAGATGCTCACCCTTATGGCTGGTGGCCACTATTACCGCTACACCTTCGTCGACGAAAAAGACCCCTTGGCAATGCCAACCATCGACTATCTGAAGCCTCTGTACCGTCCTGACTGGGACGCCATGCTGGCTGCCAAAGTGAACTACCACGACAAATGGTTCTTCTACCTCGAAGGACAGCTGCTGGGCAACATGCGCGGCAACCTCGGCGAGACGCTGCCCATGCGCTACGGCATTGCAGCCGAAGTGGAATACCGCCACAACCGTGCCCTGTCGTTCTTCCTGAAGATGGACAACCTGGCCTTCCAGCGCTACAACCTCTGGACCAACTACCCCTCGCAGCGCGGCCTCTTCATCCTTGGCCTCACCTATACCATCCCGCACAAATGACCTATCAGGAGACATTAGAATACATGTTCGCGCAGCTGCCGATGTATCACCGCGTCGGCGCTGCGGCTTATAAGGCCGACATACAGCCCACCATCGACATGATGGCCGCACTTGGCAATCCCGAGCGCAAGTTTCGCAGCATACATGTAGCAGGCACCAATGGCAAAGGCTCCGTGAGCCACTTCCTTGCATCGATATTGCAAGAGGCTGGCTACAAAGTGGGGCTCTACACCTCGCCTCACCTCGTCGACTTCAGGGAACGTATCCGCATAAACGGCGAGATGATACCCCAACAGGCTGTCGTCGACTTTTATTCTTCATTCCTCGTTCCTCATTCCTCATTGCATCTCTCCTTCTTCGAGATGACCGTCGGCCTTGCCTTCGACTATTTCGCCCGCGAGAAGGTCGATATCGCCGTTGTCGAGGTTGGCATGGGCGGTAGGCTCGACAGCACCAATGTCATCACGCCGCTGCTCTCCGTCATCACCAACATCGGCTTGGACCACACGCAGTTCCTTGGCGACACGCTGGAGAAGATTGCCGCCGAGAAGGCAGGCATTATCAAGGAGAGTGTGCCTGTGGTGGTGGGTGAGACCCAAGCGGAGACCAAGCCCGTCTTCGACCGTGTGGCGGCCGAGCATCATGCTCCGATAACCTATGCCGACCAGCACTATGTGGTCGACGACATCGGCAGATACACCGACGAACTTACTGGCGACTACCAGAAGAAGAACCTGGCCACCGTGCTCGAAGCCGTCGAGGTGCTGAAGAAGAATACTACGTTCGACATCTCGCCTGCAGCGTTGCAGCGCGGTCTTGCCCGCGTGGTCACAAACACCCACCTGCACGGACGTTGGCAGAAGATAGGGGAGAGTCCGCTCACCATCTGCGAGACCGCACACAACGAGCCTGGCATACGGTCGATGCTCGGCAAGCTGCAGACTATGCAGTTCAATCACCTGCACCTCGTTTACGGCTGCGTCAACGACAAAGACTTCCGCCACATACTGCAACTGCTGACAAATCAATTCTCAATATTCAATATTCAATATTCATTCTACTTCACCCAGCCCTCCGTGCCGCGTCGCCTGCCTGTGGCCGACCTTGTGGCCGCTGCCGGCGAGATGGGCATTGAAGGTGCGGCTTTCGGCAACGTCAAGGAGGCAATAGCTGCAGCACGTGCTGTAGCCGGGAACGACGACCTGGTGCTTGTCACCGGCAGTATCTTCCTCGTCGCTGACGCCCTAAACAATTAAACCTCAAACGTAAAACGTCAAACAACAAAACATGAAACGAGGATTCGGTAGCGACAATCATTCTGGCTTCAGCCCCGAGGTGCTTCAGGCACTGGCCGACGCCAACACCGACCACGCCCTCGCCTATGGCGACGACGAATACACTGCGCGTTTGGAAGAGCTCTTTCGCGAAACCTTCGGCCAGCAGGCACGCGTCTATCTTGTCTTCAATGGCACCGGTGCCAACGTGCTTGGCATCGATGCTATGTGCCGCTCGCACGAAGCCGTCGTATGTGCCGAAACGGCGCATATCAACGTCGACGAATGCGGCGCTCCGCAGCGCGTTGTAGGCTGCCGTCTGCTTACCGTCGATACCCCTGATGGCAAGCTGACGCCCGAGCTGGTGAAGACTCGTCTGCACGGCTTCGGCTTCGAGCATCATTCGCAGCCCAAGGCCATAAGCATCAGTCAGCCAACTGAGCTGGGCACCCTCTACACCCTCGACGAGATTCGTGCCCTCGCCAATCTGGCCCACAGCCATAATATGTACCTGCATGTCGACGGTGCCCGCCTGGCCAATGCCGCCGTCGCCCTCGGCTGCTCCTTCAAGCAGATGACCACCGACTGCGGCGTCGACGCCCTCAGCTTCGGCGGCACCAAGAACGGCCTGCTGATGGGCGAAAGCTGCGTGCTGCTCAATACAGTCCTCGATATTGATATGAAATACCGCCGCAAGCAGATGACCCAGCTCGCCAGCAAGATGCGCTTCATGGCAGCCCAGATGATATGCTACCTGGAAAGTGGCATGTGGCGCCGCAATGCAGAGCATAGCAACCGTATGGCGCAACTGCTTCGCTCAGAAGTGGAGAGGGTCGATGGCGTCAAGATAATGTATCCCGTCCAGGTCAACAGCCTCTTCGCCCAGCTTCCCACCGATGTGTGGCATCGTCTACAGGAACGTTACTTCTTCTACGACTGGGACGAGGCTGCCGATGTGGTACGCTGGATGTGCTCCTTCGACACCACCGAAGACAACATTCATTCATTTGTTCAAGCATTAAAAGAAGAACTATGCAGAAAGTAACCCTTGGCCGTAGCGGCCTCGTCGTGCCCCGCAACGGTTTCGGGGCCCTGCCCATACAGCGCATCAGCCAGGCCGATGCCGTCAAACTCATCCTCCGCGCCCTCGACGGCGGCATGTACTATTTCGACACAGCCCGCTTCTACACCGACAGCGAGGAGAAACTCGGCGTCGCCCTCCGCGGCCGTCGCCACGAAGTCATCATCAGCACCAAGACCGGCGCCACCACAGCCGACGGTTTTTGGAAAGACCTCGAGACCAGTCTCCGGCTCTTGCAGACCGATTATGTCGACCTCTACCAGTTCCACAACCCCGCTTTCTGCCCCAAGCCCGGCGACGGCAGCGGCCTCTACGAAGCCATGCAGGAAGCTGTCCGTCAGGGTAAAGTGCGCCACGTCGGTATCACCAACCATCGCCAGCGTGTCGCCATTGATGCCATCGAGAGCGGCCTGTACGAGACCCTGCAATATCCCTTCTCCTATCTCGCCACCCAGGCCGACCTCGACATCGTGCGCCGCACACTCGACGCCGACATGGGCTTTATCTGCATGAAAGGTCTCTCCGGCGGCCTCATCACCCACTCCGCCATCGCCTACGCCTGGCTCGCGCAGTTCGAAGTGGCTCCCATTTGGGGCATACAGAAAGAAAGCGAGCTCGACGAATGGCTCTCATACCAGGACAACCCGCCTGTCCTCACCGACCAGATGCGCGAGCAGATAGACAACGACCGACGTCAGCTCTGCGGCAACTTCTGCCGCGGTTGCGGCTACTGCCAGCCCTGCACCGTCGGCATACAGATACAGGACTGCAACCGCATGTCACTCTTCCTCCAGCGCGCCCCACACAGCGTCTACGTCACCGACGACTGGCGCCGCGAGATGGACAAAATCGACCTCTGCGTCCACTGCGACCTTTGCAAGAGCCGCTGCCCCTACGGCCTCGACATCCCCAACCTCCTTGTCAAAAACAAAGAAGACTTCGACCGAGTGTGGGCCGCCCGCAAGTGAAAGTCATCGCTCATATAGAGACACCCTTCAAGGAGAAGTTCGGCGTTCCCCGTCAGGCTGGCCTCGTCAACTACGAGGCACGTATCGTCTTCCAGCCCCAATACCGTGTGGCCGAAGCTGTCCGCGGCCTCGAAGAATTCGACTACCTCTGGCTCATTTGGCAATTCCACCTAGCCGAGCGCGAAGAATGGAGCCCAACAGTTCGCCCGCCACGCCTCGGTGGCAACCGTAGGGTAGGCGTCTTCGCCACTCGCAGCCCCTTCCGCCCCAACCCCATAGGCCTCTCCTCCGTCCGCTTGCTGCGCGTCGACTCAGGCCCCGTCCTCGTCGTCTCCGGAGCCGACCTCGTCGACGGTACCCCCATACTCGACATCAAACCCTACATAACCTATGCCGACAGTCACCCCGATGCCCGTTCAGGCTTCGCCACACAGGCACCCCTCACCCTCCAGGTAAACATCCCGCAGACCCTACGGCGTCGCCTGCCCATCTCCATACTTCAGCCCTTGCGCGACGCCATCTCCCTCGACCCGCGTCCACACTACCAGCAGGATCCCGACCGAGAGTACACCTTCAGATTCGACCGCTATGAAGTGCGTTTCCGCGTCGATGGAAACACTGCTACAATAACAAATATTAGTTAAAAAAAGTTAATGCCGACAACAAAACGACGTATAGTGCATCTATAAGGCAATGAGCATGGATTATGCACAGATGGTGGAAGGATGCAGGCGTCGCAAACCTGCCGTGCAACGGGCTCTCTACGACGAGTTCGCCCCCATGGTCCTTGGTGTCTGTCTACGATACGCCTACTGTCGTGACGATGCCAACGACTTGTTGCAGGACAGCATGGTGAGCATCTTCGAAAAGATTGCCTCGCTGCGCGATGCTTCCAAACTGCAGGGTTGGATATACAGCGTCGCCGTAAACACATGCCTGCAATACTGCCGTCGCAAACGTCGGCTATTCTTCGAAGAGGATATGGATGTATATAGTGGGGAAGAGGCCGACCTGCCATTCACGGCAGAAGAGATAGTGAAGGCTATGGAAAGTGTGACGCCTGCACAGCGACTTGTGTTCAACCTCTGCTGTGTCGAAGAAATGAGCTTCGAAGAGGTCGCCAACAAGCTGAAATGCAGCGAGACCAATGTTCGCGGGCTGCTCTTCCGTGCTCGTGCAGGAATGCGTGACTATTTAATGAAAATAAAAGAAAATGAATAATATGGACTGGAAAGAGTTCAAAGTGGAACCCGAAGCGGGAATGTTCGAAAAGATACAACGCAAAGTGCGAGTCCGTCGTGCTTGGCGTATCGGCGGTATCGGTGCCGGCGTGGCATTGGTGGCTGTCGCTGTGTTGCTGCTCGCTACCATTGGCGCCGACAAGAATGTCAGTAGTGTAAATCAGGCCGTCGTTGCAGAGGCTCCTGCTTCAAGTCTGGATATTGTTGAACAGCAGATGGTAACAGAACCTGAGGTTCAGCGGAGTATGCAACAGCAAACTGTTGTTGCAGAGACCCGTCAGCAGGCATTAATGGTACAGAACGACGAGATTGGAATGGCTGCCGGTTCTGTCAGTGACGAAACAGACATAGCTAATCTTCTCCCACGCACTTCGTTCGAAGTGATGCCCATTGTTGAGCAACAGACCCCTCAGATGGTTTGCACACCAGTATTCGTAGCCACTGCCAACGATTCCGTGAAGCCCGATATTGTGATTGAAACACCCGATGCATCGCCAAAGTCCGGCGAGCCTCAGCCCGAACCCTACCACGAGGATAACCTCATTTGGGTGCCCAATATCATTGTCCCCAGTGGTGACTGCGACGAGAATCGCTATTTCCGCATCATCACTTCGTCGCCCATAAGCGAATTCAACATCCACATATATAACCGTGGCGGTCGACTGTTGTACAACAGCAATGATCCGGCATTCGTGTGGGACGCCACTCATAACGGCCAGCATGTACCCCAGGGAGCCTATGTCTATGTCGCCACCTTCCGCGACTCCGACGGCAATCCTCGCCGGCAGACCGGGACCGTGACCGTCATACGGTAGTGTCGGACAGTGGGTTATATATATTTCTTTCCCATATAAAAAAAAAGTTGTAATTTTGCAGCCCAAAATGGCAGGGACTGTTCTATCGCTGGGCCTTAGGGTCGAGAGGAAAGTCCGGGCAGCGCGAGCCACCATGCTTCCTAATGGGAAGGAGTCAAGCCTGTAAAGGTCGGGCTACAGAAAGCGCCACAGAGAACATACCGCCCCGACAGGTATTCCCGAAGGGTAAGGGTGAAAACGCGGGGTAAGAGCCCACGACGCGACCGGGTGACCGGCACGATGGCAAGCCTCATGGGCTGAAAGACCATGTATACCAGATGTGTAGGACTGGCTCGTCCGATGCTGGGGGGTAGGTTGATTGAGACCGTCGGTGACGGCGGCCCTAGATTGATGATAGAACACGACAGAACCCGGCTTACAGGTCCTTGCCCTTTTTTGAAACGACTGTAAGATGAAGAACAACGGATATATAAGAATCCTCATTGTGGCGGCAACCTTGCTTCTCGCCGCCTGTTCCGGCCAGTATGTCGGTATGCCGCGGGCCGAAGTCTTGGATTACCAGAACGGAGGCACCTATGGCTCGCTCTACAATCTTGCTGCCGCCTATGCCGAAAGCATCAATTCGGCTGTCAAGCAAGACACCCTGCACCCAGGGCTGTATGCCGAATATGGCGTAACGCTTGCCCTCATGGGGCACAACGGCGAAGCCTGCCGCATGCTCAACTCCGAAGTGCGTGCCTTCCCGCAGAGCCGCCATATGGTGCGCCGCATCAAGGAACGCCTGCTGCCTACAATGGTCGACGACACTATAGCATCCCCTGCCGACACGGCAGATATACTGAAGCTCGAGTCGTGGGCCTACGATTCCATCACCGCCCTCAAGCCCCTGCCACGCATCGTCGCCGTCATCGACAGCACCGACAGCGTAAGCATCCGTCTCCAGACACCGGTCGATTCTGTTGAATATCCCGTCCGCCTTACTGCCAACCAGAAGCGCGAAATCCTTGCGCAGGAACAAGCCAAAGAGGAAGCCCGGCTAAAATTTGTCGAAGATTCCATCGCCGCCGCCAAACAGGCCAAGATAGATGCCCGCAAACAGGCCAAGCTCGATAAGCAGAAGGCCAAGAAAGAACAGCAGAAAGCCAAGAAGCAGGCCGAGAAGGAGAAGAAACGCGCCGCCAAAGAAAAAGCCAAACAGCGCGAAGCCGAGAAGCAGCGCAAAGCTGCCGAACGCAAGGCACAGCAGGAAGCTGCTCGTAAAAACAAGAAGTCATGAAGCGTAGACAAACTTTATTCTTAATTCTCTTACCTCTGGCCCTGCTTGCAGGTTGCAAAGGCGAGAAACGTATCGCCAAATACAGCGAGATATACAACGAGCGGCCTTCAACGGTATATGTGGCACCTATAAACGACATCTCGCCCCGTCGCGCTTTCCGCGAGACTGCCGACTCTGTCTACAATGCCTCGCTCAACACGGCAGCCCGCCAGCTATACCTCACCGCTACCGACCCGCTGACCTCCCACGGCTATTACACCATGGGCCCGTTGGCATCGGCTCAGCTGGCCGCCACCGAGAGTCGCACGGGCAAGCAGCTGCGCAACGAGAACATCAACGACCTGTATACCGACCTTGGTATCGATGCTGTACTCTTCATCGACCTCATTTCGTGGAGCCAGACGTCCAGTTCCTGGAGCGTCGAGGCCGAGTATGTCATGCGCTCGACGCATTCCGGTACAGAGGTGTTCCATGTGCATGTCAACACCACCAAGTATCTGCACACCGACTTCAAAGGCAATCCCAAACCCCTCAAGGAAGACCTCGATTTCGCCAAGAAGTACGGCTGCGACCTGGAAACAGCCCAGCGTTGCCGCATGGTTGAAATAATGAACCAGTATGTGCTGCGCGACATACCCTCTGGCTCGCGTGCCCGCAAGTACAGCGCCGAGCAGTATGTCAATTCGCACCCCGAATATTTCCGTCTGCGCATCCACCGCGACGGCAGTGTGGAGCTTCTCAGTGCCATAACGGACTAACCGCCTGACCCTATGCGACTCGAAGTCTCTCTATCTCCAGCCCTTTATCCTTTTCGAACCATCACCAGCAGCCATATCACCGTGGCTATTGATGTCTTGCGTGCCACCTCGGCCGTATGTGCCGCATTCCAGGCAGGCTGCAACACCGTGGTGCCTCTCGACACCCTTGAAGGCATCTCGCGCTACCGCAATCATGGCTATCTGATAGCTGCCGAACGTGGTGGCAAAAAAGTTGACGGTGCCGAATATGGCAACTCACCAACCGAATATCTGCGCCACGATATGCATGGCGTAAAGCTGGCCTATAGCACCACCAACGGCACCATCAGCATTCTGCGCGGTGCCGATGCCGACCACACCCTTGTCGGAGCCTTCGCCAACCTAACGGCTCTTTGCGACCGCCTTCAGCGCGAAAACAAGGACACCGTGCTGCTGTGTTCGGGTTGGCAGAACGACTTCTGCATAGAGGACACCCTCGTCGCCGGAGCCATCATCGAGCGGCTGCAAGGAGCGGGGGAGGCCTGTGGCGATGCCGCCAACATGGCACATGCACTGTGGCAGATGGCAAAGGATAGTCCGTATGACTATTGCCAGCGATGCACACATGTACATCGTCTCGAAAGCTTCGGCGCCCATGCCGACATCGAGTTTGCATTCAAACAGGACACCTGTCCGGTGGTCCCGATTCTGCGAAACGGTGAATTGACACTTGATCGATGAAGCGCGTACTTTCCATATTTGCGGGTCTTTTGTTGGTGTGGAGTGTCGGAGCACAGACCGACACCACAGGCTTGCGTCTGCGTAGTTTGAAGCCTGTGCCGCTGGCCGCCAGCCTCACTCTGGGCGGAGTGGGAACTCTGTTCACTTTCCAGCCCGAAGTCAATAGCCTTCAAATAGGTCTTAGAGACAATATCGTCGAGGCAGGCTGCCCGCGAATACATGTCGACGACTATATCCAGTATCTTCCTGCGCTCACCCCCGTAACGCTCAACCTCTGTGGTGTGAAAGGCCGTCACACACTCGGCAAGCTTCTGCTGCTCGAGGGCGGCAGTTACCTGCTCGGCATGGGATGGTGCGAGGCGTTTAAATATGTTACCGCTCTCCAGCGGCCCGACGGCAGTTCCTTCAACACATTCCCTTCGGGACACACCTTCAACGTTTTTTGTGGAGCAGAGATTATCCGACGCGAATATGGCGAGGAATATCCGTGGATAGCAGTGGCCGGATACACCCTGGCCACTGTAGTGGGACTTATGCGGATATACAACAACCGCCATTGGGTGGGCGATGTCTTTGCCGGTGCAGGATTGGGTATCCTCAGTGTCACTCTAGTTTATTGGGCGTTGGACTAACTTAAAATTTAGAATTCAGAAATTACAAATATGAAACTGTTCAGTAACGTAAAAGGCGACCTCTTCGGCGGCATCACCGCCGGCATTGTCGCATTGCCCCTGGCTCTTGCCTTCGGTATACAGGCCTTCAGCGGTGTCAGCGACCCGTCTGCAGCTTCCATTGGAGCCTATGTCGGTCTCACCGGCGCCATGCTCCTCGGCTTCTTCGCCTCCCTCTTCGGCGGCACCCACAGCCAGATCAGCGGCCCTACCGGACCAATGACCGTCGTCACCGCCACCCTCGTCACCGGCGCCTGGACGGCCTCCAACGGCAGCATCTCCGAGGTGATGCTCTCCATGGCCCTCGCAGCCATCTTTTGCGGCCTCTTCCAGATTCTCTTCGGTCTCATCAAGATCGGCAAGTATGTGCGCTATATCCCTTATCCCGTCCTCTCGGGCTTCATGAGCGGCATCGGCGTCATCATCATCCTGCAACAGATATACCCCCTCCTTGGTCAGAGCAAGGGCGGCTCCATGATCGACCTCCTCGTCGGTCTGCCCGAAGCCTTCGGCGCCATCTCGCTCACCGCCCTGCTGCTGGGTATAGGCACCGTGCTCATCATCTATCTCTTCCCGCTGATTACCAAGAAGGTGCCCTCCACCCTTGTAGCACTCATCGTGATGACTGTCGTCTCCCTGTTCATCAACATGGACGGTGTGGCCACCATCGGCGAGATACCCTCGGGCCTCCCCATGCCCTTCTTCGCCAAGGAAGGCGTCAGCCTTGCCGGTATCAACTGGGGCACAGTCCTCGTTGCCGCCCTTATCCCCGGCCTCACCCTCGCCGGCCTTGGTTCCATCGACACGTTGCTCACCTCTGTGGTGGCCGACAATATCACCAAGACCAAACACAACTCCAACCGCGAGCTGATAGGGCAGGGCATAGGCAACGCCGTAGCCGGTCTCTTCTGTGGCCTTCCCGGCGCCGGTGCCACCATGCGCACTGTCGTCAACGTAAAGTCAGGCGGCCGCACACAGCTCTCCGGCATGGTCCACGCGCTGTTGCTGCTGGCTATCATGCTCGGACTCGGTTCGGTGGTCAAATATGTGCCGCTCTCCGTTCTCGCTGGCATCCTCATCACCGTCGGCGTGGGCATCATCGATGTCCGCGGTTTCAAGGACCTGCCCAAGATTCCGCGCGCCGACGCCGTGGTGCTCATCGTAGTCTTCCTGGTCACCGTCTTTGTCGACCTCCTCACCGCCGTCGGCATCGGCATGGTCATTGCCTGCGTGCTCTTCATGAAGCGCGCCTCCGACCTCGTCGAGGGCGGCTACAGCAGCCAGGAGATGACCAACTTCGACAAGGAAAGCCCCTGGAGCGACGAAGGCGGCATGCCCGACACCATCGCCCACAAGATTTACATCCAGCGTCTCAACGGCCCTATCTTCTTCGGCACCATCAACAAGTTCAAAGACGTCATGCAGACCGTTCCCGAAGACGCCAAGATAGTAATCATCCGCATGCGCCTGGTCTCTTTCATGGACCAGAGCGGACTTTACGCCATGGAAGAGGCCATCAAGGACCTCCAGGCCCGCGGTGTGCAGGTGCTTATGACCATCATACAGCCCCAGCCTATGTACATGCTCACCACCCACAAGGTCATCCCTGGCGTCGTCCCCGAAGACCACACCTTCCCCGACTTCGAGTCCTGCACCGCATACCTCCGCCAGCAGCTTGAGAAATAGGCATCATCCCTTTTGACAATTAAACATTAACCTATAAACATTATACAATGGGTCGCGCATTTGAATATCGCAAAGCAAGAAAACTGAAACGTTGGGGCCACATGGCCCGCACCTTCACCAAAATCGGTAAGGAAATCGAACTCGCCGTCATCGCCGGTGGTCCCGACCCCTCGGCCAACCTCCGCCTCCGTCTGCTCATGCAGACCGCCAAGAGCGAGTCGATGCCCAAGGAGAATGTCGAACGCGCCATCAAGCGCGCCACCGAGAAGGACAAGTCGGCCTACAAGGAAGTCGTCTACGACGGCAAAGGCCCCCATGGCGTAGCCATCGTCGTCGAGACAGCCACCGACAACCCCACCCGCACCGTGGCCAACCTTCGCGCCGCCTTTGTCCGCGGCAAAGGTGAACTGGGCACCATGGGCATGAACGACTTCCTCTTCGAGCGCAAGTGCTCCTTCGTTGTCGCCTGGCGTGATGACATCGACATGGACGAGCTTGAGCTCGAACTCATCGACTGCGACATCGACGAGGTGTTCCGCGACGAAGACGAGATACTCATTTACGCCGACTTCGCCAACTACGGCCCCATTTCCAAGTTCCTCGAGGACAAGGGTCTTGAAATCAAGAGCTTCAAGTTCGAGCGCATACCGCTCACCACACGCGAACTCTCCGAGGCCGAGCAAGAAGATGTCAACGGTCTCCTCGAGCGCCTCGAGAACGACGACGACGTTGTCAACGTCTTCCACAACATGGCGTAAGTGAGCACCCGAGAACTCGTTCTCGAGGTCGAACGCCAGCCATGACGGCGACCGGCCAACATGGCGATAACAAAGTAACAGGCACCTCTGCAATCGCAGGGTGCCTGTATTGTTTGCATTCGGGTGAGATATGCCCCAACATGATAAAAACATGCTCTTATTTTCAGTTCTTTATCGGTATTTCTTCGGTATTTCTTCGATTGTGCACCGAAGAAATACCGAAGAAATGGGCTAGTTGATGGCGACAAATCGGCAGGCTGTCGGGGTGCTGTTGTTGAAAAAATGTAAGAAAGTATTTGTGCAGTTGGATATTTGTTCGTATATTTGCAATTCTACAAGGCTTGCCCTGTGTTGGGGTAAGTGGTTGTAGTATAGTAAATAATAGTGATATGACAGATAATAATATATTACCATGCGAGGTTAATGTGGCGTCGGAGACGGGGCGATTGAGGGCTGTGCTGCTGCACCGTCCGGGTGTGGAGATTGAGCGTATGACGCCGCTAAATGCAGCCCATGCGCTGTATAGCGACATTCTGAACAAGCCGATAGTGGACACTGAATATGCCAATTTCTGCGGCGTACTGGAGAAATGGACAAAGGTTTACTATGTGGAGGATATCCTGGAGCGGCTGCTTGCCGACGGCGAGGTGCGCCGCTACCTGGTGGAGGAGAGCTGCGACATGGACGACTGCGAAGACGACCTGGCCGAGAAGCTGATGGATCTGACGGACAAGGAGCTTGCCGCCGCCCTGATAGAGGGTTACGAAGACCCTGAATGGGATGGCGCCAGCGACGACCGCTACCTGCTGAAGCCGCTTTACAACCTGTTCTTCACGCGCGACGCTTCGTCGACGGTGTACAACCGCGTGCTGGTGAACTCGATGAGCTTCGAGGTGCGCGAGCGTGAGACGCTTATCTACGAGGCAATCTTCAAGCATTTCTTCAACGTGGGTACGCTGAACGCGATGCAGAGCGACCGCGACGCAAGGACCGAGGGCGGCGACGTACAGATTGCCTCGAAGGACTTGCTGTGCATCGGTCAGGGCATACGCACGAACACGAAGGGCATAAAATATCTGGCGCAGACTTTCGCGCAGGAGCGCGAGCAGTTCAACATCCTGGTGCAGGAGTTGCCGAAGAGCCCGGAGAGCTTCATCCACCTGGACATGGTGTTCACCTTCCTGGGCAGGCACCAGTGCATGGTGTTCGAGCCGATGCTGAAGAAGACGGGCCTGTTTGCGGGCAAGGACACGACGCTGATAAGCATTTACAAGGGCAACATAAGCTACCGCAAGGTGAACAATATCGTCGAGGGCCTGAACAGCCTGGGCTGGGAGATGGAGCCTGTGATAGGTGGAGGCTGCGACCCATGGGTGCAGCTGCGCGAGCAGTGGCATAGCGGTTGCAACTTCTTCTCGCTGGGCGACGGCAAGGTGATAGGCTACCGCCGCAACACGAAGACGATAGAGGCGTTGGACAAGGCTGGCTTCGCAGTGCTGAACGCCGAGGACATAGTGAGCGGCAAGGTGAGGATGGAGGACTACGAGAAGTTCGTGGCGGCATTCCCCGGTAGCGAGCTGCCGAGAGCCGGCAGCGGCGCCAGGTGCATGACGATGCCGATTTTGAGAGATTAGGTTCCCCGCCTGCGGCGGAAATATTGATTTCGCGAAGCGGGAAAAAGACAATTAAGAGAACACAAACTAACTAACAAGAATAATGAAACAGTATCACTTAGCGAACAACGTTATCGGCTGGATTATAGGCTTGGTAGCGTGCACGGTGTACATCATGACGGCGGAGGCAACGGCGTCGTGGTGGGACTGCGGTGAGTATATAGCCACCGCCTTCAAACTACAAGTGGGTCACCCCCCGGGAGCACCTACGTTCCAGCTACTGGGACGCCTGTTCTCGATGTTCAGCAGCCCGGAGACTGCGGCGCATGCTGTCAACGTGCTGTCGGCGGTGTGCAGCGGCTTGACGATACTGTTCCTCTACTGGGCCATCACGCTGCTGGGCAAGCACTTGCTGCCCGACCCGAAGAATCCGAGTCTGAAGGATTGGAGGACATGGGGCGTGTTTGCCGCCGGAGTGGTGGGAAGTCTGGCCTACACTTTCAGCGACACCTTCTGGTTCTCGGCAGTCGAGGGCGAGGTGTACGCCATGAGTAGTTTCTTCACAGCGTTGGTGTTCTGGGCCATACTGAAGTGGGAAGAGCAGAGCGACGACCCGCACTCGATGCGCTGGCTGGTGCTCATCAGCCTGCTGGTGGGTGTGGCCATCGGCGTGCACCTGCTGAACCTGCTGACGGTGCCGGCAATATTCTATGTGGTGTACTTCAAGAAATGGGAGAAGACGAC
>JAFXUY010000072.1 GCA_017524785.1 Bacteroidales bacterium
ACCCAGGCCAAGGCCCGGAAGAAAGCGCCCAAGAAAGACTGAACCGGATGGAAAACATTGCGGAAACGATAAAACGGCTGGCCCGCGAGCAGCGTGCAAGGTGATAGAGTGGCGCCGCTGGATGCACCGCCATCCGGAGCTGTCGCAGGAGGAATACGGCACCATGGCCTTCGTGGCCGAGCGGCTGCGCGGTATGGGGCTCGAGCCCGTCACGGGCATCGGCCGCACCGGCGTCCGCGCCATGCTGCGCGGTGCTCACGAGCCCGACAGCTACTGTGTGGCGCTCAGGGCCGACTATGACGCCCTGCCCATCACGGAGTGCACCGGCCTACCCTTCGCATCGGAAAACCCAGGCGTGATGCACGCCTGCGGCCACGACATGCACACCTGCTCCCTCCTCGGCGCGGCCAAAATCCTCGTCCAGCTCCGCGAGCAGATGCACGGCAGCCTGATGTTCATCTTCGAGCCCAGCGAGGAGAAGTATCCCGGCGGGGCGCGCATGATGATGGAAGACGGCCTCTTCAGCGAGGTGTTGCCGGACGAAATCTATTCCTTCCACTGCCTCCCGGAGATGGACTGCGGCAAGGTGGGCATGCGCAAGGGCAAGTATATGGCTTCGACCGACGAGCTCTACTGGACCGTCAAGGGCAGAGGGGGCCACGGGGCCACCCCGCACCTCAATGTCGACCCCATCCTCATTGCATCGCACATCGTCATCGCCCTGCAGCAGGTCGTCTCCCGCAACGCTGCACCCATGTCGCCCACCGTGCTCACCATCGGCAAGATAGAGGATGTGGGCGGCCGCACCAACATCACGCCCGAGACCGTCAAGATGGAGGGCATCATCCGCTCGTTCGACCCCGAGTGGCGCCTGCGCACCCACGAACTGATACGCAAGATCAGCTGCGGTGTGGCCGAGGCCATGGGCGGCGAGTGCGACCTCTTCGTCGACGAGGGCTACCCCCCGGTGATCAACGACGACGCCTGCACCCAGCAGGTGTACGACAACGCATGCGCCTTCCTCGGCCCGCAGAACGTGGAGTGGATAGACCTGCGTATGACCGCCGAAGACTTCTCCTTCTACCAGCAGAAGATACCGTCGTGCTATTTCCGCGTCGGCATCCACGAGCCGGGCACCCCTTTCAGCAACCTGCACCGCCCCAACCTGATTGTCGACGAGCGCAGCCTTGAGCTGGCCAACGGCCTCGTGGCCTACAACGCCATGATGGCCCTGGCTAACAGAATAAAGAGGAAGAATGGACAAGATACGTGAACTGGAGACCAAGCCGATAGGGCAGCTGCTGTGGCAATATGCCCTGCCGGCGGTCATCACGCAGGTGGTGGCGTCGGTCTATAATATCGTGGACCGCGTCTTCCTGGGCCAATACGTCGGAGCCCTGGCCATTGCGGGCCTGGCCATCACGATGCCCATCATGAACATCATCCACGCCCTGGGCTCGCTGGTGGGTGTGGGCGCCTCGAGCCGCATGAGCATCGTGCTGGGGCGCAAGGACGTGCGCTGGGCCGAGAAGATTCTCGGCAACAGTATGCTTCTGACCATCTTCTTCGGGGCGCTGTTCGTCGCGGGCGGCTACCTCTTCATGGACAGCATCCTGGAGCTCTTCGGCGCCTCGCCCGACACCATCAGCTATGCGCGCGAGTACATGCAGATTGTGCTGCCAGGCATGTTCTTCACCTGCATGACCTTCAACCTCACGGGTCTTATACGCGCCAGCGGCTACCCCACCAAGAGCATGTGGATTATGGCCGGCGGCGCGATACTGAACATATTCCTCGACGCCCTGTTCATCATGGTGCTGGGGTGGGGTATAGGTGGCGCCGCGTGGGCCACGACGCTCTCGATGTTCACCACGGCCGTGGTGGCGGTGCTGCACTTCGTGAACGCCAAGTCGTTCATCCGCTTCAAGCGCCACGCCTGGACGCCTAAGCTCTACATCTTCCGCAACGTGCTGCTCATAGGTATGAGCCCCTTCCTGATGAACTTCGCCGCCTCGTTTGTGGTGGCGCTGCTCAACCGGCAGCTGATACGCTACGGCGGCGACATGGCCGTCGGCGCCTACGGCATTGTCAACACCTGGTGCTCCTTCCTCGTCATGTTCATCCTCGGCATCTGCCAGGGCATGCAGCCCATAGCGGGCTACAACTACGGCGCAGGCCACAACCACCGTCTGCGCGACGTCTACGTGCTGACGATGAAGGTGGGAGTGGCCGTGGGGGTCTTCGGCGCGGTGCTGGCCATGGTGGTGCCGCGGCTGATACTGAGGGCCTTCACCGACAGCGACGCCCTGCTTGACATCGGGGTGCCGGCCATGCGCTACCTCAACGTGATGATGCCGCTGATTGCCTTCACCATCGTCAACTCGCAGTTCTTCCAAAGCATCGACAAGCCCTGGATTGCCATCACCACCTCGCTCTCGCGCCAGGTGCTCTTCCTCATCCCGCTGATGTACGTGATCCCCCACCTGATGGTGCAGGCCGGCGGCGACGGGCTGACGGGTGTGTGGACGACCTGTACGGTGTGCGACGTGCTGGGCGCTGTCCTGGCGGGGCTGCTCATGCTGAGCCAGCTCAAGGTGTTCAGGCCGGGCTATGTGGCGCCCGAGCACAAGGCGCAAAAGGAGGCCGGCCCCACGACAGAACAAGACAATCGATAAAGGGTGAAAGTATACGAAAATATCTCGCTGAAAAGCCATAACACCTTCGGTATCGACGTGAAGGCGAGACGGCTGGTGGTGGTCGGCACGGACGAGCCGCTGCCTGCCCTCGAGGAGCCGTACCTCATTCTGGGTGCTGGGAGCGACGTGGTCTTCACGCGCGACTACCCCGGCACGGTGGTCCTCCTCGACCCGGCGGCCGCCGACGCGGTGCTGCAGGCCGACGGCACGGTCGTGGCGCCTGCCGGCATGGTGCTCGACAGCCTCATACAGTGGACCCTCGAGCGGGGCGTCTACGGCCTGGAGAACCTCAGCGCCATACCCGGCACCGTGGGTGCCTCGGTGGTGCAGAACGTGGGCGCCTACGGCGTGGAGGCCAAGGATGTGGTGTCGAGGGTGGAGGCCTACGACCTGCGCGAGCGGCGCACGGTCGCCTTCAGCGCCGACGAGTGCCGCTTCGGCTACCGCACATCGCTCTTCAAGGGTGAGCCGGGCCGCTGGCTCATCCGCCGCGTGCACTACCGACTGGCGCACACCTTCGAGCCCAATCTCACATACCGTACCCTCGAGGCGCTGCCCCACGCCACCGCCGCCGAGTTGCGACAGTCCATCACCGACCTGCGGTGGAGCAAGCTCCCGAGGCCCGAGGAACACGGGTCGGCGGGTAGCTTCTTCAAGAACCCGGTGGTCGACGAGTCCGTCTGCCGCCGCCTCAAGGCCGAGTACCCCGACATGCCCGAGGCGCATGCCGCCGAAGGGGGCTACAAGCTCTCGGCGGGCTGGCTGATAGACCGTGCCGGCTGGAAGGGGCGCACGATGGGCCGCGCCGGGGTGTGGCCGCAGAACGCGCTGGTGCTCTACAACACCGGCGGCTGCACGGGCGCCGAGGTGGTGACCCTGGCCGAAGCCGTACGGCAGGACGTGCAGCGGCGCTTCGGCATCGGCCTCGAACCCGAAGCGATTATTGTATAACGACAACAAAGACAACGCAGACAACACCGAAACGCCAACAAGGCGTTTCTCATAACAGAACCAAAGATATGATAGACCTTTCATTATACAAGGAAGAGTGTTATGATGTGGTTGGTGCGTTGTACAACGTCAAGAGGGAGCTGGGGGCAGGGTTGAACGAGAAGATATACCAGGAGGGGCTTTCCATTGAGCTGTCGCAGATGGGAATCCCGTTTGAACGCGAGAAAGCAATCCACCCGGTTTATCGTGGGAAAGCGATGGAATCAATATTCTATCTTGATTTCCTCTGCAAAGGCACGGTTATCGTGGAGTTGAAGGCCGTCAACGCGTTATGCAAGGAGCACCGCGCCCAGTTGCTCAACTACATGCATCTGGTCAAACCGATGGTGGGTGTGCTGGTCAATTTTGCGTCGGTCTATACCGAAATAGAACGCTACTACTATGACCGCGAGTCCGACGAAATAGTGAACAATGAGGGCCGAAGGATAAAAGACAAATACATGGAAGACACAGTATACCATAGACACAATTAAGGGAAAACGCATGTTGCGTTTTCCGGGTTGTCTATGTTGTTTATGTTGTCGTAAAAATAACAAGATATGGAGAAAACAGAGAAATTCTGGCAGTGGTTTCAGGACCACAATGAGCAGCTGATTTCGCTGGGCGACCTGGACGAGAAGGGGCGCCGCGAGCTGGAGGCGGAGCTGCAGAATAAGCTTACCGAATACTGCGACGGCCTTACGTGCGACATGGGCGAGGCCACGGCCGACGGGCGTACGCTCACCTTCACCGCCGAGGGCGACACCGACCTGTTCCGCTATGTGGTGGAGCTGGTCGACGCGGCTCCGGACCTGGACTGGTGGCAGTTTGTGGCTTTCAAGCAGCCTCTGGGCACCGACCTGCGGGTGCGGTTCGACAAGATGCTCTTCGAAACCAAGAAGATGTACTTCCAGCAGCTGGAATGCGAGGAGGA
>JAFXUY010000073.1 GCA_017524785.1 Bacteroidales bacterium
TCTCCACCTTGTCGCTGACCATGAAGGCGCTGTAGAAGCCGAGGCCGAAGTGGCCGATGAGCTGCTCGTGGCTGTCCTTGTACTTCTCCATGAAGTCGGTGACGCCGCTGAAGGCTATCTGGTTGATGTATTTCTCCACCTCGTCGGCCGTCATGCCGATGCCGCGGTCGCTGACGGTGAGGGTCTTCTTCTTGGGGTCGAGCTTCACGTCGATGGTGAGGTCGCCCAGCTCGCCCTTGAACTCGCCGCGAGTGCTCAGCGTCTTAAGCTTCTGCGTGGCGTCGACGGCGTTGCTGATGAGCTCGCGCAGGAAAATCTCGTGGTCCGAATAAAGGAACTTCTTGATGACCGGAAAGATGTTCTCGGTCTGTACGTTAAGTTTGCCTTGCATAATATCTCTGTTTTTTATTTTTCAATCACCAGTAATAGAACATACACGGAGCAATCAATATCTGTGCCAAGGTTGTCTGCGACTGACAAATTGTCAGTTCCGTCCCAACTCACCCTTTTCTTCGGTATTTCTTCGGAGGTCCACTGAAGAAACACTGAAGAAATACTGATAAACGACTGAAGATGAGGGGGTGTTTGTGGTTGCCCTGGTGCGAGTATGGGTGAGGTCTGGTCAAAGACGAAGCCGCCCCGAACACAGTTCGAGGCGGCTTGCACGTGGTCGTTGACCACAGAGAATTACTTGACAATGAGCTTGCGGACCGTGGTGGCTTGCTCGCCGGTGATGCGGACGAAGTAGGCACCCTTGGCCAGCGAGCTGACATCGAAGGTGGCGGTGTTGTCGGTGAGTGTGAAGGTGGCAACGGTGTGGCCGTTGAGGTCGATAACCGTAGCTGTGGTACTAGCCAGCTGCTCGCTGACGCTGATGGTGACCATCGAGTTGGCGGGGTTCGGGTAGATGCTCAGGTTGCCCTCGGCGTCGACTGTGGCAATGCCTTCGGTGCCGGTGGTGAAGTTGGCCGAAGCATACTGCGAAACGAGTGTCTCGGTGCAGAGGTTGGCAATGCGAACCGTGTAGTCTGTGGTGATTTCAAGACCGGTGAGGTGATACTGGCTCTCGCTGACGGTGTAGGTGCCAAGTTCTTCGCCCTGCGTGAAGTCGTGCAGGCCGTAGAGCACCCGGAAGCTGGTGGCGCCTTCGGGAGCCGTCCAGCTGACATCGGCGGTGGTGCCAGTAACGTTGCTGACAGTGACATCGGTGACCGGTGCGCAGGAGTTGGTGGTGAGCTGTATCGGGGCGCTCCACTCGCCTTCGATGTCGGCGTTCTGGCCACAGAGGGCACGGACGAATGCATTGTAGGTGGTGCTTGCCATCAGGCCGTTGACGGTGGCTGTGGTGGTGGTGCTGGTGGCATGGATAGTGTCAATGGTGTTGCAGACCATCACTTCCCATCCGTGTTCCTCGCCAGCGGCAGTCCAGCTCAGCGTCACGCTGGTGTAGCCGGTGCTTTCGACGGCGAGAGCGGTGGGGATGCCGCAGTTGACCGTCAGGGTGCTGTCGACGACAACGTTCCACTCGGAGAAGTCCACGCTGTTGCAGAGCGAGCGCAGGCCGATGGTATAGATGGTGCTGTGGGTAAGACCGGTGAAGGTGTAGCTGTTGCCGGTGGCTATAACGCTGGCGGCGTTCTCGTTGAACTGCTGGCCGGCGACGATGGTCAGCTCAACGCTGTCGGCTTCGGAGGTGAAGTTGACAGTAAGCGAGCTTTCCTCGCGGTCGATGCTGGTGATTTCGGGCATGGCGCAGACATTGATACCGTCGATTGTCAGGTCGTCGAGGTAGGCATAGTAGGCATAGTCGCCATAGTAGCGGAAGGCGACGTACTTGGTGCCGGTGGGCAGGGTGTCGATGATTTCGGTCCAACTATAAGAATCCAGAACAAGTTCGTTGCCCCAAGTGAAGGCTGCGGTGTCGTTGGTTGTCGTGGAGTAGCCTACCCACAGGTGGTCGGAGCTACCATAGACGGCAGCCCAGAAGCTTAACACCAAGTTGTTGCCGCCGAGTTCGGGCGAGATGAGGTACTGGTTGTAGTCGGAGGAGGTGCTATAGGAACTGAAGCGTAATGCGCTGCTGCCGCCATGAGTACCAGGCAGGTTGTATCCCATATCAGTAGTCACACCTATGGTGTTGATGGTCGGGTCGCCGTCGGCATAGACGGGCAGCCAGCAGGGGTTGTTGTTTTCGAAGGGCTCGGTGTAGGGGAATGTGTTGATGACATCGCAATTGTATGCCGAAACATGGAAGGCCGTGGTATCGGCACCAAAGGCGTTGGTGGCAATGAAGGTGATGCTGTCGGTACCGGCGGCGGTGTAGATAATGGTCATCGAGTCGGTGTTGGCATTCGTGATGATGGCTTGACCGGCAGCAGCCATTGTGGAGCTCCAGCTATAGGTCATAGTGCTGGTGTCGCCCTCTTCGTGAACGGCGACGTAGCTGTTTATGTCGTTGGTGAAGACAGTGGTGCTACCAGAGACATGGTACAAAGGCATATTGGTGTAGCGCACGCCGAAGTCGTAGATGGCCACCTGGCCACTGGCGCGGCTGACGTTGCGGATGGCAATGCGGATGGTCTGACCGGCATAGGCTCCAAGCGGCAAGCGACGAGTTACGAAGGTGGTGGTGTTGAGGGTGTCGACAAACAGTATGTCGGTGAATGATGCCACGCTGTCGGCGCCAGTGGGCGAAACGAGCACCTGATAGCTTGCCACGGATGCCGAGTAGCTGGAGTAGGGATAACCAGCCATGTTCAGCACGAGGCGCAGGCTTGTAGTGTCGGTGGCGGGAATCTGGATTTCAGGGCTAATCAGGTAGTCGCTGGTGGGGTTGGAGGCCGACGGAGCATAGGAATAGATGTATTCATTTCCGTAGGTCGAGCTGTTGAGCCAGCTGGTGCTGGGGCTGGTGCCACCGATGGCAATCTGGTTCCAGCAGATTTTTATGCCGTTGTAGCCGTCGAGTTGGATATAGTAGGGCACGGAGAAGGCGTTGCACTCGGTCCAGAAGCTGCCGCTAAGGGCGAGGCTGGTGTCGCCGACACCGCAGATGGCGCGCACTTTGACGCTATAGTTGGTGGCGTGGGTAAGACCGTTAACGGTGTAGAAGGTGTCGGTGACAGTGACTGGTGCCAGCGAGCCGACCTGCACGCTCCACACGGTATCGGTGTCGAAGGGCGACCAATGGAAGGTGGTGCTGCTAGAGGTTATGCTGTCGAATACCAGGCCTGTGGGGGCAGGGCAGGTGATTTGCATAATCTCAATATTGTCGATGGCACCTGCGGGGTCGGCTCCCACAGAGCCGTCGTTGTGCCAGCGGAAGCAGACGTAGTATACACCGGGAGCAGTGATGGCGATTATAGAACTTGTGTTTTGCCATTCGTTGCTGCCGTTGAGTCTGCTGCCAATGAGGCGCCAGGTGCCAGGAATATTTGAGGAATAGTTAGTGCCGACCATATTGCTGTCGTCGGCAGGAACAAGGTAGGCCTGGATGTAGTCGCAGCAACTTTCGCCCTGGGCTTTCCAGTCGAAGCTGACACCGTACTGGCTGACGGAGGCGAAATTGAAAGCCTTGTAGACAAACGACTCGGTAGCGCTGCTGTTGTTGTAGCCGTTAGTGGCACCGTTGTCGGCACTGATGTACAGGCTGTAGCTACCCGTGGCAGCAGCGGCGGTGTCGAGATACCAGCCATTGGGACCGTTGCTGATAGTCCATGTGGTGTCATCGTTGGCCTCGAAGCCAGTGCTATATGGCAGGGTGGCATAGCCGATGCTGATGGGGTTGACAACGAGGGTAACCGTGTCGGCGCCGAAACTATTGGAGCCAATGAGACGCAGGGTATCGATACCAGTGGTGGCATAGAGCATGGTAATGGTGTCGGCTGCGATTGTGGTCATTGTGGCGGTGCCGGCGGTGGCACGGCTCGACTGCCAGCTCCAGGTAAGGCCATTGGCCTGACCACCGTCGAGGTGGGCGCTGTAGGTGGTGGAAAGACCAACGATGGGAGCTGTGGTGCCTACGAGTGTTATCTCGGGCAACTGCGATTCCTCAATGGTGATGTCGTCAAGGAAGAGACCATTGTCGTCACGGGTATGGCGCACAAAGGCAACATAGATAGTCTGGCCTGCATACTGGGCCAGGCTGACGCTGCGCTTATAGTAGATATAAGTATTTGTATTATCGTCGTAGTCGTCGCGGTCCTCTTCCAGTACGGTGGTGAAGGTTGTGGTGTCGATGTTCGATGTGGTGCTTATTTTCACGGCATAATGTGGGGCAATGCCGCTATATACACCGCCGGAGATGTACCACGAAAGTGTGGCGGCCTCCATGCTGGCAGGAATCTCGATGGCGGGCGACACTAGCCAGTTGGTACCATTGGTTGAGCCATTGTAGCTACTATAGAAGCAATAGCTGCCGCTATGTTGGCTGTAGTCGTAACGCTGCCAGTTGTCGTCGCTATATCCATCGAAGTCGTAGTTGCTCCAGCAGAGGTATGTGTTGTTCTCGAATCCCTCGGTATAGGGGAAGTTGACGACGTTGATGCATGAGGTGCGGAACTGACCGCTGGCGGCAATGCTGGTGTCGCTGCCGCAGACGGTGCGCACGCGCACGTCGTAGAGGGTGTTGGGGGTAAGGTTGGTAATGGTAAAGCTGTTGGAGGAGGCATCGTATCCCTGGTAGGCTGCGGAGCCGGTACGCCATTCAACGAAGAAGTCGGTCGAGTTGTCGGAAGCCCACCAAGTGAGGTTTAGCGAGGTGCTGTCGGCAGACACTAACGAGAGACTGTCGGGACGGTCGCACTGAGGCAGCAGGTGCAGGTCTATGTCGTCGAGTCCGAGGTAACCGTATGAACTGTTGCCATCGAGCCAGTGGAAGAAGATGATGTTCTTGCCAGTGCCAGTGTATCCGGCAAAACTGATATAGTAGGGAGTCGGCGCGGTGGGGTTGAGAATGGCGATGGTGTCGATGGTCATGCTGTCGACGTAAGCGCTCGAGTCGATGATACCGACAATCAAGTTGTGGCAATAGTTGTCGTAGTTATAAAGGGGATAGGCCATGAATGAAATCTCGAGGCTGTTCATTTCGATATCGTCGCTAACAGCGGGCATCACGGTCCATTCCTTGCCGTCGCTGTAGGAGTAACTGGAAGTGTAGAAATAGAGGAAGTTTGAAGGTACACCCATATAGGAGTAGTTGTAGACGTAGGGGTTGTTTGTGCTGTAATTGGCACCTCTAGTCCAGCATGGGTTGTAGTCGGCATAGTCATCAGCGTCAAGACCGTCGAAGTTCTCGGTATAGGGCAGAACGCTGATAACGTCGCAAGCAGTGTAGGTGGTTGTCAAACGAGTCCACGAAGTGTCGCCCTCGTTGCTGCCGCAGACGCTCATCACGTAGAAGTCGTATTTCATGCCGGAAACAAGGTTGGTGATTGTACCTGTGGTGGTGGTGAAATCGGCCCACTGCGTTGTGGCATCGCCAATGGTGAAGCCGCTGGGACCGTAGGCTACGCTCCAGTTGGTGCCCACGGGGTCAATCCAGCTGAGGGTGACGAAGTCGGCACCAACGCTGTCGATGCTTAGGCTATCGGGGCGTGCGCAGGTGGGGACGGGCTCGCAACTGACGTTAATCTCAAAACCGCTGTAGGTGACAGAGCCGTCAGATTGGAAGACAATGGTTATGGCATCGCTCATGAATGGACCGAAGCTCTGGAGTGCGCTGACATTGTAGTCGGTCCAAAGCACGTCTCCGTTGGTGCCGATACCATCATAGATGTACAGATAATCCCAGGAACTCTCCGTGTAGGAAGAACCACTGATTTTAACAACGCTGTTGGGCTGACTGGGAAGGAGGATGACTGTGGATTGGCAGTTGCTGCTATAGCTGTTATTGGCGCCGCCGTCGTCATAGATAACAGTGCCGCAGGTGCGCAGTGTGTCGATGCCTGTAGTAGCCATGTAGTAGATGCCAACGCCAATGTTGACGGGACCGAGCCAAAAGCTCGTTTCGCCACCGCAGTTGGCGCGTACATAAGCCTGCCATAGACCGCCTTCGAGACCGGTTATTTCATAAGTTGTGGTATAGGATATATCGGTGTTGACTAGTACAGTGTCGGGGTTGAATCCGGTGCGGCCCCAAACAATGTCCCATGCAGAGGCTGCTGTGTCGACCCAGGTGACGGTTGCAGTGTCACCATTTACAACGGCACTGAGCCCGGCAGGGCGAATACATGTGGGCGCAGTGCCATATGTGAACTGCACCTTGGGCAGGAAGTCTCGCTGACTATTGTAGCAGTAGGAAGCACCAGTGGTGGTAACACCAAGGAAGTACCAACGGTTCCAACTTGCGGCGGCATGTTGGATGTCGACCAGTAGGTTGCCGCCGTTGTAGGAATAAGGAGCTTCAAATTCCAAAGTCAGTGTGCCTGTCGAGCAATCGAAGTAGCCTTGGTAGACTTGTGTCAACGTAGTGCTGTTGTCCAAGCCGCTGAGGGTGGTGGCAGTTGTCTCGCCCAGTGAGACAGTCCACGTACCCATACGGTCGGCTGCTGTATTGCTACCGTTTTCGGCTGTCTGATCGATGTAAAATACCATCTGAAGGATGGCTTCGCCGTTCATCGCTGTCAAACTGTCGGCGGGGTAAATCATCTGGTTGTGCTGACTCTCGTCGGCGTAATAGCCATAGAACGGCACATACTCATGGTTCGCCGTCCCGTTGCAGGTGGTCAGCGTGCTGTTCTGCGCATTTGTCACCCATCCCGACGCTATCAGCATCGCTAGGGTAAAAGTTGTAAGAACTTTCTCATAGTGTTGATTTTTTGATTGATATTATTGTTTTTTATCTATTTTGGCTACATAAATTTTCTGCAAAGTAAATCAATTTTCCCCTAATAATAGGGGAAATAATACTTAAATAATATTAAATGCAGAAAGCGGGAAGTGTCTATCGCGACTGCTGTTCGTCGCTGTCGTCGTTCTTTTTCTTTTTGAAATATACCTCGACGCCTTTCAATCCCCAGTTGATGAGAATGATTGCCCCGACGGCTATCAGCCCCTCGCGCCACAGCCCGTAGCCGCAGAGGCATCCCACGGCGGCCGAGCACCAGATTGTGGCAGCCGAAGTCAGGCCGTGTATCGTCAGTCCGTTTTTCATTATCACGCCGGCGCCGAGGAAACCTATGCCGGTGACCACCTGCGACAGCACCCGCAGGTTGTCGTTGTTCACAGGTCCGCCGGCCAATTGCGCCCTCATTATCACGCTTTCGCTGACCAGTATGAAGATGCAGGCTCCAACGGCAACAAGCGCGTTGGTGGTCAGTCCTGCCTGGTGCTGGCGCAGCTCACGCTGCGTGCCGATGATGACGCCCGCCAGCAGGGCACTTACAAGTCTGAATACAAAGATGCTTATTGGCATAATCCAGCAACTATTACAACAATCTCGCCTTTGACCTCTTTAGCGCCGAAGTGGGCTAGTACCTCGGCCAGGGTGCCGCGTGCCGTCTCGGCGTGCAGCTTGCTGATTTCACGGCTTACGCTCACCCGCCGTTCCTCGCCCAGCACCTCTTTAAGCTCCCCCAGCAGCTTCACCAGGCGGTAGGGACTCTCGTATATCACCATCGTGCGCTGTTCGTCAGCAATGGTCCGCAGGGCCGTCTGGCGTCCTTTTTTGTGGGGCAGGAAGCCTAAGAAGACGAAGCGGTCGCAGGGCAGCCCGCTATCGATGAGTGCCGGCACAAATGCAGTTGCTCCAGGCAGGCATTCCACGTCGATGCCCTCCTTCACGGCTTCGCGCACTAGCAGGAACCCGGGGTCGCTGATGCCTGGGGTGCCGGCATCGGTCACCACCGCAATTGTGGTGCCGCTTTTCAGGCGCTCCACCAGCCCCGCCACCGTCTGGTGCTCGTTGAAGATGTGGTAGCTCTGTAGGGGCGTCTCGATGCCGTAGTGCTGTAGCAACACTCGGCTCGTCCGTGTGTCCTCGGCGAGGATAAGGTCGACAGAGCGGAGAACCTCGACTCCACGATAAGTCATGTCGCCGAGGTTCCCTACAGGTGTCGGTACTAGGAACAATTTCATTGTTTTAGCTTTAAGTTTTAAGCTGTAAGCTTTAAGTGGCTGACGCACATCACATACGTAGCCACTTAAAACTTAAAACTCACAGCTTGCAGCTTCGACTACTCTTCCTCGAAGTCGTCGGGAATCTCCATGTCGTGGTAGACGTTTGTGACGTCTTCGTCCTCCTCGAGGATACCGATAATCTTCATAACCTTGCGGATGGTCTCTTCGTCCACCTGGCGCAGGGTGTTGGGGATACGCTGCAGTTCGGCGCTCTCCACCTCGATACCCTTCTGCTCCAGCATCTTCACCATGTTGCCGAAGTCCTCGTAGGCAGTGTAGAGGGTCAGGTATTCGTCGTCGGCCTCCATCTCTTCCAGACCGCCGTCGATAAGCTCCATCTCCAGTTCTTCGATGTCCATCTCGGGTTTGCGCGGCACCACGAAGACGCCCTTGCGCGTGAAGAGGAATGCGAGGCTGCCGTTGGTCTCCAGCGTGCCGCCGTTCTTGTTCATGATGCTCTTCACGTTGGCCACGGTACGGTTGTTGTTGTCCGAGAGGGCTTCGATGAAGAGGGCTATGCCGTGGTTGACGTGGCACTCGAAGGTGAGTTCCATCATCTGGGCGGCATCCTTGTCGTTGGCCTTGTTGATAGAACGCTGCAGGGTGTCCTTGGGCATGTTGCAGCCACGGGCGTTCTGAATGAGCAGACGCAGACGCGGGTTGCTGTCGGGGTCGGCACCACCTTCGCGAACGGCGATGGTGACCTGCTTCAGAATGTTACTCCATTGTTTCGAGCGCTTGGCATCGGCTGCGCCTTTGGCGCGTTTAATCTTAGACCATTTGTTGTGTCCTGACATAATGATTGTTTTTTATTGTTATTGTTTATGTTTTACCGTCATAACGTTATCACGATAATACGTTATTCTGTTATCCATTGGATGTAGGTGATAGGCTTCCCTTCGGCAAGGAACATCTTCTCGTAGAAGGTCTGCGTCAGTTTTGCCTCTCCCTCATAGCTGCTGTTGTACAGATTGTCGGTGCTGGTTATAACCTTGACGTTGCGCGTCGGCAACACCTCGTTGAGCGTATAGTCGTAAAGTTCCTGCGAGTCGGTCTTCAGGTGCATTGTGCTCTGCGGTGCCAGGAAGCGGCTGTAGGTGTTCAGGAAACGGGGCGACGATAGGCGCTTGTTGGGCTTCTTCAGCTGGGGGTCGCAGAAAGTGAGCCATATCTCGCTCACCTCGCCCTCGGCAAAGAAACGGTCGATCAACTCTATCCTTGTTCGTATGAAAGCCACATTCTTCAGCGGCTCCTCCACGGCGGTCTTGGCACCGCGCCACAGGCGTGCACCCTTGATGTCGACTCCGATATAGTTGCGCTCCGGGTGTATGCGTGCAAGAGCCAGCGTGTAGTCGCCCTTGCCGCAGCCGAGCTCCAGCGTAAAGGGGTTGTCGTTGCCGAAATGCTCCGACCAGTGGCCTTTAAGGGCGAACCCCTCCTGTTCCAGTTGGTCGAAACCAACTTGGAACAGGTTGGGAAACGTCAGGTTCTCGGCGAAGCGTTGCAGTTTGTGGTGCCCCATTTGCTAGTGTCTATTCTCGATTCGCAATTCACTAACTGTTTATCACCACCTCTTGATGACTGCGTCGCCGTCGTACCAGCTCTTGATGTGCTTCAGCAGGGCGTCGGCGGCTGTCTGGCTGCTGGCGCTGCCCATGCTGACGTAGTAGAGGTCGTTGAACTCGATGATGTATGCGTCGCATCCGAGGTCGTGCAGTCGGGCGGTCATCTTGGCGGCGGTGGCCTTGTTCAGGTAGAAGCCGGCGATGATGTCGTAGCCCTGCTTGCTGCCCTTCTCGACGTAGACGTAGACCGGGCTCTCGCTGGGCTGTGCGTTGGCCTTCTGCTTGTCGATAGCCTTCTTCTCGGTCTGCTTCACTTCCTTCACCTCGGCGGCAGTCTTGCGGCCGCTACCGTCGGGCTGCAGGCCAAGTTCGTCGACCATCTGGTAGAGTATGTCGTCGAGGGCGCGGTATTCCATCAGTTCCTTCTGTACGGTCACACGCGAACGGTTGGCGTAGCTATCCTTCAGGCACGGCACATTATACTGGTAGATGTAGTCGTCGTAAGGTATGAGGCGCTGCACTGCGAAGCGGTCGCCCATGAGGGTGGCCAGGCGCTCGCCGGCATACTGGCGCACGCGATCCATCATCGGCACGCGGGCATTGCTGTAGTTGCGATCGGCCAGGAACTGGTTGATGTAGTCGCGCATGAAGTCGCACACCTGGTCGCGGTTCACCATCACCTCGCGGTTGGTGTAGTTCAGCATGTCGGTGTTGAAGGTGAGGCTGTTCTCTGCGGGCACGTCGAGGTGCTTGACGTTCACCGTAGCTACCTCGCCGGTCTTCATGGGCAGGCCGCCCTTGTTCAGCAACAGGTAGGCTCCACCGCCGATGATGCACAGCAGCAGCAGTATCAGCAGTATGGGCAGCAGGCGGTTTTTCTTCTTGCCATCGTCCTCTTCGTCGGTCTTGACGGGGGTGGGGGAGAGCAGCTCGTCGGCCAGCTTTTTGTTCTTCTTGGCCAGTTTGGCAGCCTCTTTCTCGGCTTTGATGCGCTCCTTCTCGGCGCGTGCAGCCTCTTTCTTGGCGGCAGCAGCCTCGGCGGCAGCCTGGCGCTGCTGCTCTTTCTCCAATCGTTCGGCTTCCTTCTCGGCGGCGATGCGCTGGCGTTCGGCCTCTTTCTCGGTGGCGCGCTGTTGTTTCTCGGCAAGGGCGGCGGCAGCGGCAGCCTGTTTTTCGCTTTCGGCGCGTGCTGCGGCCTCTTTCTTGGCGGCTTCGCGTGCTGCTATGGCGGCGAGGGCAGCGGCCTTCTTGTCGGCCTTGATGCGTTCCTCTTCAGCTCTCTTCTCGGCTTTGATGCGCTCTTCTTCGGCCTTCTTCTCGGCGCGGCGTTGCTCTTCTTCGGCACGGCGTTGCTCTTCTTCGGCACGGCGGCGTTCCTCTTCGGCTCTCTTCTCAGCCTTGATGCGGGCGGCTTCGGCCTCCTCTTCAGCGCGACGGCGTTCCTCTTCGGCCCTAATCTCGGCGCGGTGTTGCTCTTCCTCGGCACGGCGGCGCTCTTCTTCGACTCTGATGCGTTCCTTCTCGGCAAGCTTCTCGGCCTTGATGCGTTCCTCTTCGGCTCTCTTCTCGGCCTTGATGCGGGCGGCTTCGGCCTCCTCTTCAGCGCGACGGCGTTCCTCTTCGGCCTTCTTCTCGGCGCGGCGTTGCTCCTCTTCGGCTTTGCGGCGTTCCTCTTCGGCCTTGGCAGCTTCGCGTGCTGCTATGGCA
>JAFXUY010000074.1 GCA_017524785.1 Bacteroidales bacterium
GCCGACGGCATGACGATGGAGCAGATCTCCGGCGTGGACTATGAGTACAGCTACGACGGCGCCACCCATACCGGCAGCCTCAACGGCACCATCGAGGACGAGAATGGTACCGAAGTGGCCACCAGCCTCACCTTCACCTACAGCGACGCCAACGACGAAATCACCTTCATCATCCCGATGGCCTTCGAGGGCGACACCACCTCGATGGACGTACCCGTGGTGTTCCACCGCAGCATCTGAACTTCAGACATCAGAATTTGAAGATTGTTTTAGAACCCGGAGCCGATTGCGGCTCCGGGTTCTTTTTTTTTGCATGGGATGTAATTTTCACCCCCATGTTTTACGTTATTATAGTGTGAAAGGTCATGACACGTTCGTCGAGTTGATGCTCCGCTACCGCGGGTTGCTTTTCTCGGTATGCCGCCGCTATAGTGGTGACGGCCTGGAGGTTGACGACCTGCTGCAAGAGACCATGCTGGCGCTGTGGAACCTTCGCGAACAGCTCTTTAGCATAACATTGGCCCCAAGACAGGCAGCATGGATATGGCGCGTGGCACGCAGCACCTGCATCGACCTGCAGCGCAAGAAAAGCAACAATCCTACCCCACTGCCCGACGACTACAACGCTCCCGAAGAAGACACCTCGCTGCACGACACCCTCCATGAACTCATCGCCCAACTGCCCGAACCCGACCGCACCATAGTGACCATGCACCTCGAGGGTTACGAATACAAAGAGATTGGCCAACAGGTGGGATTGACAAAGAACAACATAGGCATCCGCCTGATGCGCATAAAAGAAAAACTGAGAGAACAATGGAACATAAAATAACCTTTGAAGAGCTCTGGGAGCATGAGGAGCGGCAAGGCCTGCAACAGCGTCTGCGACAGGACTACCCCTCATGGCTGCGCCGCCGCCGCCAGCGCCGCACGGCGCTGGCCAGTATTGCCGTACTGGTGGTGACCGGATTTTCAATTTTCAATTTTCAATTTTCAACTCACAGAAAATATGACAATGTTGCCTGCAACCGCAGCGGCATCGCCGAAGGCCATTGGGCTACTGTGGCCGCCGAAATCTTAACCAAGGAAATGATATGAAACGTATATTGCACATACTGCTGCCCGTCGTCTGCTGCCTGCTAACCTTCGCCTGTTCACGCGATGTGGAGGAAATGCCGCTGTACCAGAAATACGCCATGCGGAATGACCTCACGGTGGCTCAGGTCACAGGCTTTCAGCTGAACGACTCGGTCAAGACCGACGTGGTCATCCTCGTGGCCGACGACAGCACCGCATGGGCAGGCTTAAAAGAGGAGTTCGACATCCGCACGGCGGAGGGTATCACTTCCTGGATGGGAGATATCGATGAGCCCGCCAATCGTGTGAAACGCAGTGTGCGCCCCGCCTGGCGCGCCATGGCCGTCCACGCCGACCGCACCATCGCATTTTACCGCATCGACACCGAGGCGCAGCGCCAGGCCCTGATGGACTACCAGATGAGAACAATAGAAAACAAACAATAAAAAAACACAATCAACGTTATAGCGATATGAAAAACACGCTGAAAATCTTCACACTTTTTGCCGCCGTGCTCTGCCTGACTGGCTGCGGCCCTGACGACGAACCTGGGACCGGTAGCAACAGCATCTCCTACATTGTATCCAGCTGCACCGCACCTGCTTCGCCCATCACCGCCACCTACGACACCGATGCCGAGCTTGATGTCCTGCTAGACCGCCTGTGCTCCTATGCCGAGCGGGGCAAGGTTATCACCTTCCGCAGCAATGGCGGGCGTTCAAAAAGCTACACAACAAAAGAATCGACGACTTTCAGCACCACCAGCCGTGAGGAAATGAAGCGCTGGATGGCCGCAATGGAGGATGCCGGCAAGACCGTCACCGTGACCTACGACAGCCGTACCGCCACCTGGAACGGCCGAGCTTACGCCCTTCCGCAACAACCAATGGCTGAGGATGGCCCAAGGGTGAGCCGCGTCACTTTCGACTACTCGTTCGATTCGACGGAAACCATTGGCTTGGAGCAGCATGTCGTCTATACCTATACATGGGATGGCGACCTGCTGACGGCGGTGGAGACGGAGGATAAGACATGGTACCAATATGCCGACGGCAGCACAGGCGACACCACTGTCTATTCGGGCCGGCTACAGCTTGCCTACAACGGCAACCTATGCGTCTCCGCGGGCAGCACCCAATACACCTACCTTGACGGCCTCCTCGTGTCCGAATGGCTTGGCTACGACAACGTGAGCTACACCTATATCTATGACGACGAGGGGCATATCATCGACTACATCATTACCGACACGGTGACAGACTTTGGGGTCGACGTAGAGGTCTCCATGCCGGGCTACCACATTGAGTGGGAGAATGGCGACGCCGTGAGGGCCTACGGCGACGACCGCCAGTCGCCCATGTGGATCTACGAATACGACAACTTCCAGCGGCCTCGGGGTGTCACCCTGGGCATCACCACGCTGCTGCCGGGCTACCAGCAATTCTTTGAACCCCTGACTCAATGGAGCCGCCACAACATCACCCTCCTGCACTTCAATGGCAACGACAACAGCTGGATTGACCTGACAGTAACCTACACCTACGACAATGCCGGCCGCCCCGTCAGCGCCACGCTGCCACGTTGGCACGACGGTGGCCATGGCCATTGGACATTCGAATACGTTGACTGACGACACAATTAAGAGCAAGGAATATGAAAACAAGATTTTATATACTGCTGGCCGCCGTGCTCTGCTGCCTGACGGCCTGCGAGAAGAATCCAGAAAGCAGCGACAAGCAACGCGACATCACCTACACCGTCACGACCGTAGGGACGCAGCGCGCTGCGTCCGCAGTAGACAAGACCACCACCGTCCACCTCGAGACCGAGGCCGAGTGGCAGGCCCTGCTCGACCGCTTCTGCGACTACGCGGAGAATGGTAGCGTGGTCACCTTCTATGGTACGCAGGCACCCCTGCCTGCGAAAGGTGGGCCATCGCAGGCTGGGAGCCTGCGTACCACCAAGGACGCCACCACCTTCAGCACCACCGACCGCGAGGCCATGAAGCGCTGGATGGCACAGATGGAGGACGAGGGCATGACCGTCACCGTGTCCTTCGATCCCAACACCGGCACCTGGAACGGCACCGCCTACGCCACCGCGCCGCAGCCCGACCCCATCTCCGACACAGTGGCAGCACCGTTCTTCAGTGTCAGTGCCTCACGGCAGGTGACATTCGCCACGGGCAATCTGCAATACAATGCCGTCACGGGCGAATACCGCATGGCGGCCTCACAATACGCCACCCTATGCATCACCTCCGATTCAAATTGGACCGACCTTTTCGAACAAGACACCATCCGTCATCTCGGCGACGAATGGCGACTGCTTAGCCTCGCCGAAGCAAGATATCTGATTGAAGTGCGCTTTTGCTCCACGGTGGCAGGCGTTGAGAATGCACGCTACGCACGCGCAAAGGTGGCCGGCGTGCATGGACTCATCATCTTCCCAGACCTATTCGTGTGGCCCGACAGCGTGGCGCTGCCCGTGGGAGTGAACAACAACGGCTTCTCCACTGCCGAAGGTTGGGACGACAACGACTACAGCGTCGCCGACTGGCAACAGCTCGAGGCGGCGGGAGCCGTATTCCTGCCCGGGACCAACCCCTGCTACTATGGCGAAATGTATTTATATTACGCCGACGGCATAGCAGCCTACTGGACTTCCACCCCAGACCAGATTTTGGTATCTGGACCTTCCCAAGTGGGCACCAATAGCAGCTGGGAGAACGAGAAACATGCTATCCGATACATCCGTGACAATCAATAATAACAAATAAATATCACAATGAAAAGCAGATTCATTCTCATGGCCATGGCCGCCTTGCTGGCCGCCACCCCTGCGGTACAGGCCTACGACTTCTCAGCCCCCGCCACAAGCAACCACACCCTCTATTTCAACATCATCGACAGCGCCAACCACTACGTGGCACTCACCTACCCCAACGAGAACTCCAACTACATCACCGGCGACCTGGTGGTGCCTGCCACGGTGCAGCACGACGGACAGACCTGGACGGTGCGTTCCGTGGGCCATGCCGCTTTCATCAACTGTCCCGGCATGACCAGCTGCGTACTGCCCGAGACGGTGGTCAGCATCGGACGTTACAATGCTTTCGGCAGCTGCCACAACATGACCTCCATCACCCTGCCCGCCTCGCTGAAGAGCATCGACCAATATGCCTTCTACGAATGCGACGCCTTGCAGGAGGTGCATTTCACGGGTACCGCCGAGCAGTGGTGCAAGATACGCTTCATCAACTGGAACTCCAACCCCCTGGAGCAGGCCCACACGCTTATTATCAATGGCGACACGGTGCGCGACCTGGTGTTGCAGGAAGGACTCGACACCATCCGCTTCTGGGCCTTCAAAGGCTGCAACCTGCGCTCGGTGAGCCTTCCCCACTCCATTCGATATATCAGCTATCATGCTTTCGAGAATTGCGACAGCTTGACGACCGTCTACTTTAACGCCGACAGCGCCGTCGACAACGGCTACGGCAGCGAGCCTATCTTCGTGAGCTGTCCTAGTTTGACCAACGTCATCTTCGGCGACCATCTGACGCAGATTCCCTCCGACTTCTTGATGGGTATTACAACGATAGAAACCATCCAGTTGCCCGCCAGCCTGCGCTCCATTGCCAGCAACGCCTTCGCCAACTGCCACAGCCTGCGCCACGTCAACTTCAACCACACCCATCTCGAGAGCATCGGCGGCGGTGCCTTCTACAATTGCACCAGCCTCGAAAATGCCGACCTGAGCCGCACACCGCTGGCAAGCATCGGATCTGGCGCTTTCCAAAACACAGGCATCAGCCATGCCATCCTGCCCCGCACTTGTACCAATATAGGTTCCGGAGCCTTCCGCGACGACACCCTGCTGCACTATGTCTGCATCATGGCCGACAGTATCGGCTGGAATGACAATATGTTCAGCAACTGTCCACGCCTGGACACCGTGCGCCTCTTCTGCACCGTGGCGCCCTTCATTCCCCTCACCGAAGAATCGTTCAACACCACAACCCACTTCTTCGTCCCTTGCGGCAGCCTCCAAACCTATCTCCGTCAATTTTGGTGGCGGGATTTCAATAACTATTACACCCCGTTGGAGGAGTTGCCCGCCGTGGCGGTATTGGTGTATGCCAGCGAGGGTGGCAGTGCCACGGTGCTGCAAGAACCCACCTGCGACAGCCTGACGGCTGTTATCGAAGCCGTGGCCGACAGCGGCTACCACTTCACCGCCTGGAGCGACGGCGACACCAACGCCCTCCGCACCCTCACCGTCGGTGCCGACGACATCATGCTCACCGCCCTCTTTGCCTCCAACACCGTCTGGCACACGGTGACGGTGACCGCCAATGAGGAAGGGGTCTGCGAGCCTTACGGCAGCGGCACCTACCCCGACGGCGACACCGTGGAGATAGGTTTCCACCTGCTCGACACCCTGCCCGAAGGCGGCCACTGGCAGTTCGTCGCATGGAGCGACGGCCCCACGGAAACACCCCGCGCCATCGTCGTCACTTCCGACACCGCCATCGCAGCCCTCTTCGTCTGGGTGGCCGACGGCACCGAAGGCATCGGGGAAATTGATAATTCGAAATTGAAAATTGAGATCCATCCCAATCCCTCGCACGGCGATGTCACCATCAGCGTCAGCGAGCCGTCGACCGTGAGTATTGTCGACCTGCAGGGACGCGCTGTGTTTCCACCCACTACCGTTAGTTCATCACTCATTATTCCTCGCTCCTCACTGCGCCCCGGCACCTACTTCGTCCGCATCGGGAAAACCATAGCACGTAAGATAGTAATACTCTAAAACATAATGATTATGAAGACATATCAAAACACCAAACTGACACTGCTGCTCTTCGTGGCAGCCACAATGTTCACCTTCGCATCCTGCAGCAAGGATGATTCAGCCAGCGACACCCCCACCAACGCCCCTGCTTCGGTGGCAGACACCGAGTGGGAGTGGAGAGATAACAACTACACCTCCGGAGTGATCGATGTCGAAGTCGGCTTCAACGGCCCCAAACTCGCCGACCTGATTTATACGGACATGAGTACCGGCATTATGCAGACGGATGTGTTGATAGGAACATACGACTACTCCAACGGCAAGGGCACCTTAACCTTAAACGATGAAACCAACAATACAACTGTCAACCTCTCCTTCACGGTAAGCGGAACATCGATGACGCTCTCCTTCAGAGGTATCACCTACACGCTCACCCCGAAACAATGACGAACGCAATAAAAACACGCAATCATCGTTATATCAATATGAAACACATCAGCAGACTCATCTTTTTGCTGGCCGCTGTGCTGATGCTGGCCAGCTGCTATAAGTGCCCGCCAGAAGGCGACCATGTGGTGGCATACACCGTCGACAAAGGCCCCGAGCAGCGGGTGTATCTTGTCGACAACAATGAGTGGCAGGCCCTGCTCGACCGCTTCTGCAACTATGCGGAAGACGGCAGCGAGGTTACCTTCTACAACGCCAACCATAAGGCTGCCAAGAGCCCCACCAAGGAGGCCGTCACCTACAGCACCACCGACCGCGAGGCTATGAAGCGCTGGATGGCACAGATGGAGGACGAGGGCATGACCGTCACCGTGACCTACGACCCCAATACCGGCACCTATAGCGGCATGGCCTATGCCATCGCACAACAACAGGGAACCTGCTACACTGGACAACTCGTCAGTGTGGCACGAGATTACTATAGTGACATACCACAATATGGGTATTGGGCTCTAAGAATAAATGAAGACACTGTGTTCCGTCTGGCATGGAACGGTAGCTATCATCCCACCAACACCCCATTAATAATTAGTGGTGCAGAATACCACATGGGAGATACTGTCACACTTTGTGGATCAACATATGCCAAGTACGGATATGAATACACCGAAATCATTTACATTTTAGACCTTGACAATCACAACTATGAAGACGATTTATGGAGACCCTTTCTGACACTATGCTCCGAAGGCGACCCAGGCGGATTAATGATTACCATCGACGAAAACAACCACACCATTTACAGCACCTCAACAAACGAAAACCTAATCTGGCAAGGAAAGATTGGCGGTGGTATATTTCGATATGAAGAAACTAGTCAGACCGACAATTTGGGCAACCCTATCTATATGGTTTATAACGATGCCACGCAATCAGGAGGTAATCCTTTCTCGATAGAACAACGCCCCAATGGATATATGATATTGCATGACCTAACATCAAGCAGTGGCTCATCCAGTTCAATATGGCTATATAGAAGATATATTGGATGGGAAACATGGGTATGCGACACCTTAGGTTTCAATATTGTTATCCATATAGACGTCGGGGGCGATTTACCCTACCACCAAGGGTATTCTTCGTATCCTTTCTATGTCGACTGTACTACACCTTTCGAAGCAGGCAGTTTTGTTAACAATAATTATGGGTATTGGGGGCCTCTTACCTATACAGAAACCGGACGTGAGGTGAACTCTACATATGAAGAAATTGACTACAAAACAATTAGGATGACTCCTGTTGGCGAGCCTGACGGATGTATTGACAGCTATGTGTTTCATCTAATAGAAAGAACTCGCGAATAACCGTCAACGAATAACATATTGGCGACTGCCAACGCATGACAATTTGTCAGCAGGTGGCAGTCGCTGACATTTTGGCACGGATGTTGATAATTAGAATGCGTGAATGTGGGAATGCGTAAATGTGTGAGTGATTAACAAATTAACGAATTAACAAATAAAAACATACACATTATGAACATCAAACCTTTAGCAGACAGAGTCCTCGTGCGTCCCGCCGAGGCTGAACAGAAGACCGCCAGCGGCATCATCATCCCCGACACCGCCAAGGAGAAACCGCAGCGCGGCGAAGTCCTCGCCGTGGGCAAGGGCACCAAAGACCATGAAATGACCGTCAAGGTGGGCGACCAAGTCCTCTACGGCAAGTACAGCGGCACCGAGATCGAGATCGACGGCGAGAAGCTGATGATCATGAAAGAAAGCGACATCTACGCGATCATCTAAAGATTTAAGCTCAATCAGATTGGAAAAGATTGGAAAAGAAAGCTGCCTCCGGATGGCCTCTTTTAAAATCTTTTACAATATGAAGGAGAAAAGAAAAAAAATAATCTAATAGAAAGGAACAGAAAAATGGCAAAACAGATAGTTTTCAATAATGACGCTCGCGAGCAGCTTCGCAAAGGCGTCGACGAGTTGGCAAATGCAGTGAAGGTGACCCTCGGCCCCAAA
>JAFXUY010000075.1 GCA_017524785.1 Bacteroidales bacterium
CCGACGATGGTGCGGATGGTAGCCAGCTCGCTGATGGGCAGCATGCTTGCATCGCGTGCCGGTACCAGGATACGTCCGATTTGTTCAGGGGTGTTGCGATAGGCGCTGTCATAGCGCACCACCAGGTCGAACTTCCGTTCGCCCTCGTAGACCTGTGTGGCGGCTTTGCCACCTATGGCCATCTCTATGGTTCGCTGCACGGCATCCTTCTCTACGCCATAACGTGCCAAGCGGCTCTCGTCGATTTCAATACGCAATTCGGGCTGTCCAATATTGCGCAGCACTCCGAGGTCGGCAATACCACGTATGGGACGCATGACGCTATCCACCATCAATGCCAATCGCTCAGCCTCATACAAGTCGGGTCCGAAAACCTTGGCCACAATGGCACCTTTCACACCGCTGACTGCCTCTTCGACGTTGTCGCTTATGGGTTGAGAGAAGTTGAAATCGATGCCCGCGTGACGTTCCAGCGTCGTCTGCATGTCGGCAATCAGCGCCTCTTTGCTGCGGTGCCCTTTCCATTGTCGTTTGGGGTGCAGCTTGACGAAGAGCTCGATGTTGTAGAAACCCGTGGCGTCGGTGCCGTCGTTGGGGCGACCCGTCTGGGTCATTACCTCGCTCACCTCGTCGAACCGCACCACCTCGTTCCGCAGCCGGTTAGCCATCTTCACGCTCTCGCCGAGCGAGATGCTCTGCGGCATGGTGGCGCGGATGTAGATGCTTCCCTCGTCCATTTGCGGTAAAAACTCGGTGCCCAGAAGGAAGAAAACACCCAGGCCGCCAAGCGTCAGTACCACCGCCACTGGCACCACCACCCTGCGGCGACAGTGCAGCCAGGCAAAGACGCTGTCGCACACACGGTTCACCACCTCTAGGAAACGGTTGCGGTGCTCATGCACATCTTTCTTCAGCAACATCGACGATAGCACAGGGACCAGCGTCAGCGTGAAAACCAATGCTCCAAAAAGGGCAAAACTGAGCGTGAAAGCCAGTGGCGAGAACATCTTCCCCTCCACTTTCTGGAAGGCGAAGATGGGCATTAGAGCGGTGATGATGATGAGTTTGGAGAAGGCTACCGAACGGGCTTTCTCGTTGGCCGTCGCCCGGATGGCACCGCCCTTGCTCCATCGTGCAAAAGCCTCGCGCCCCATTCGCCGCTGGCGGTCGTCGAGCATCACGAAGATGCCCTCCACCATCACCACGGCACCATCGATGATGATTCCGAAATCGATGGCACCCATCGACAGCAGATTGGCACTCATTCCGCATAGCCGCAGACAGATAAAAGCAAACAAAAGAGCCAGCGGGATAACCACAGAGACGATGACCGTGGTACGCCAGTCACGCATGAAAAGCAACACCACGAGTGTCACCAGCAGTATGCCTTCCAGTACATTGTGCAGCACCGTCTTAATGGCTAGGTTTACAAGGTCTTCGCGGTCGTAGAAAGGTTCGATGGTCACATCGGCTGGCAACTCGCGCTGTATCTCGGCCATTTTCTCTTTCAGTGCGGCGATGACTTTCTCGCTGTTCTCACCCTTGCGCATCACCACGATGCCCTCTACCACATCATCTGCTCCGCCTCGTCCCACCTGTCCCAGCGGCGGTTTGTAGCTTTCGCTGACTGTGGCCACGTGGCGCACCAGTACCGGTACACCGCCGAGGTTCTTCACCACGATGTTGCCAATCTCCTCCGTGTTGTTCAGCAGGCCGATGCCGCGCACTACGTAGGCCTCGCCGCCGCGCTCTATCACGTCGCCGCCCACGTTGACATTGCTGCCCGCCAACGCCTCGTAGAGCTCGATGGCCGAGATGCCATATTGTGTCAGCCTCCCCAGGTCGGCACTCACCTCAAAGGTGCGCACCTTGCCGCCGAAGCTCACCACGTCGGCTACTCCGGACACGCTGCGCAGCCGTCGCTCGATGACCCAATCCTGGAGGGTCTTCAGCTCGCTCACCGTGAGGCTGTCGCTATGCAGGGTGTAGCGATAGACCTCGCCCGTGGGGCCGTAGAGCGGTTGCACTTCGGGGCGCACGCCGTCGGGCAGGTCGGCATCGGAGAGTAGGTTGTATATCTGCTGCCGTGCAAAGTCGGCGTCGGCGTGGTCGTCGAAGAGCACCGTCACCACCGAGAGCCCGAAGAGCGTGGTGCTGCGGATGTCGGTCTTCTGCTGCACCGAGTTCATGGCTATCTCGATGGGGATGCTGACAAATTTCTCAATTTCTTCGGCCGAGCGGCCGGGCCATTGCGTGATGATGGTCACCTTGGTTTGCGTCACGTCGGGGAAGGCATCGACAGGCGTCTGCTGGAAGCACACCACGCCAGCCACCACCGCTACCGCCGTGAGCAGCAGCACCAATGTCCGCTGGCGCAGCGAGGTGCTGATAATGCGGTCGATAAGACTCATGGCTCAATATTTATTGTGGCGAACATGCCGGGCAGGAGGTGGCGGTCGCGATTTAAGAGGACTATGCGGACTTTCATGGTTTTGCTGTCGGGGTCGAGAGCGGAATAGACCTTGTCGACGGTGCCACGCCAGGTCTCGTCGGGATGGGCAAGGGTGGTGACGCTAACGGTGTCGCCTTCGTGCACACGACTGATGTCGCTCTCGTAGACGTCCCCCATCACCCATACCTTGCTGATGTCGGCCACCTCGAGCATGAGGTCGCCGGCCTGCACATACTGTCCGTTTGTCACCTCGCGCCGCAGCACGGTGCCTCGTCGCCAGGCACGGATGTCGCCCGTGGCCACCGCGGCCTGCTGTGAGAGGGCTGTCATTGCCACTTCGCAGCGTTCCATGGCCTCGGTCAGTTCGCGCTCCGATACCAGGCCGTCGTTGTAGAGCGACGATTTCAGCTTCATTTCCCTGTCGGCAAGGTAGTATTCTGATTCGACCTGCCGCCGCTGGATGTTGCGCTCGGCGGTTTCGCGTCCCAGCAGCCGGGCTATCAGCATGCCCGCACTCACGTCGTCGCCCACCTCAACGGTAAGCCCTTCCACCCTGCCGTCAACGGGCGCGACAATCCTCTCGGTGCGCGAAGGGTCTGCGACAACGGTGCCCGTCAGCGTGAGGGTGGCAACGGAGGCAGGCATCCCCGACGGTTTGGCAGATGGCAATACCGCTTCGATGGCAGACGGTGCCGTAATCTCGGCATCCTGCCCGCCATTGCAGGCAACGAACAAAAGGGCTACGGCCAGTGAAAGTGAAGTTGTCGTTTTCGTCATCATTATCTTTTTTTTATTGTCTGTCAACTATTCTATACACTTCCGCTCCGGCGGCCAGGTTGTAGTCGAGAGCTGCCGTGAGGAGGGCTCCGCGCGCGGCCACCGTCATCTCCTGCGCTTCGCGCCAGGCGGTGTAGATATCTATCAGTTCGAGCAACGAGAGGTTGTGGGCAAGGTATTGCCGTTCCACACCCTCAATGTCCCACTCGGCGAGGCTATCGGATTCCGCCACCAGACGGCGGCATTGCGCCAGACGTTCTGCGGCAAGGGCCAGCTGCTGACATTGCTCGCGCTCGGCCGCCGCAAGCATCGTCTGCCGCCGGTCGCGCTCCACCTCAGCACTGCGGATAGCGCCGCGATTGCGGTCGAAGAGAGGCAGCGTGATACTGGCCCCCACGGCCCAGAAGTTGTGACCTATGTTGCCGTTCTTGTCATACTCCACGCCCACGTTCACCCGTGGCCAAGCCAACGCTTTCTGTAGCCGAATTTCGGCATCGGCGGCTTCGCAGAGCGATGCATGGTAGCGCAGCAGTGCCGACTGTTCCAAGATGCTGTCAGAGGGAGCCGGCTCGTCGTTCAGATCAAGTTCCCCGATGCCGAACCCCGTCTCTTCCAGTCCTAGCATTACGGCCAATGCCGTTTTGCACTCGGCCACCGTAGCCTGGCGTTCCAACTGTTCCGAGAGCAGACCCAGGCGCAGGGTTTCCAGCCGTCGCACCTCCACCAGTGATACCGCCTGCGGGTTGCGGCGGTAGGCGTCGAGGATGCGCTCCACGCTCTCGAGTTCGCCCCCTATCAATGCCGCCCTGCGCTGCACCGCCCACAGCTCGCACAGTTGCCGTTTCATCTGCATAGAGAGGCTGAAAGCCGTCCAGTCGTAGTCGGCCTGCGAGGCCCGTAGTTCGGCATCGGAGCGGCCAATGCGGTGGCTGCGACCGATGGGCAGCGGCTGGCTGACGCTGATGTCCACC
>JAFXUY010000076.1 GCA_017524785.1 Bacteroidales bacterium
CGATGCGGCGCTTGGCCTCGTCGACGTCGAGGATAACAACATTGATCTTCTGGTCGAGCTGGACAACCTCGTTGGGGTGGCTGATGCGGCCCCAGCTGAGGTCGGTGATGTGGATCAGACCGTCCACACCGCCGAGGTCCACGAAGACGCCGTAGCTGGTGATGTTCTTCACCACGCCTTCGAGCACCTGACCCTTCTCGAGGTGGCTGATAATCTCGGCCTTCTGGGCTTCGATCTCGTCCTCGATGAGAGCCTTGTGGCTGACAACGACATTCTTGTATTCATGGTTGATTTTGACCACCTTGAACTCCATCGTCTTGTCGACATACACGTCGTAGTCGCGGATGGGCTTCACATCAATCTGGCTGCCGGGCAGGAAGGCCTCGATGTTCTCGAACACGGTGACAATCAAGCCGCCTTTGGTACGGCTCTTCACATAGCCGGTGATGATTTCCTGGCTCTCGTAAGCCTGGTTCACACGCTCCCAGCTCTTCAGGATGCGGGCTTTCTTGTGGCTCAGCATCAGCTGGCCGTTGGCATCCTCCTGGCTCTCAACGTAGACCTCGATCTTGTCGCCGGTCTTCAGGTCGGGATTGTAGCGCACCTCGGCAGTGGGGATAACACCGTCGCTCTTGGCTCCGACGTTCACCACAACTTCGCGGTCGTTGACGGAAACAACGGTACCCTCGATAACTTCCTGCTCGGTGAACGAGTTGAAGCTCTGCTCGTAGGCGTCGTTGTTGGCACCAGTCTCTTGTTGTTTGATTTTACCAGCCTTCTCGTCGACGGCATTCCAGTCGAAGTCGGCCAGCGGTTGTACATTCTTGTAGTCCATTTGTATGGATTGATTGTTGTTTTGTGTGCATCCTGCCGCTGCACGGGTTATACATTTTATTACCTAACCGCTTGTGCGCCACCCCGTTGGCAGGCCACGGAACGCACATACAGAAGTGCAAAGATACGAACATTTTTTATAACCACAAAAATATTTTCTTGTTTTCTCATTTTAGGGCTGCCGCCTTCGGTCTTCCGGCACCGGAGAGTGTTGCCATCAAAAGAGCAATGCCCGACCAAGGTGTCCATAGGCTGACCATGACTGGCTCTGTTCTTCGATTGTTCTTCGATTGTTCTTCGGTTGTTCTTCGGTGGATGACCGAAGAAATACCGAAGAAATACCGAAGAAATACCGAAGAAATGATGGAGTAGACAGGAGGGGGGTAGGTAAAAGAGGCGGGGCGGCTCCGCATGGAGCCGCCCCGCGCTCCCCCTCGCCGGGCGGAGAGGGGGTCAGAGTGTGAGACTTTTTACTTCACAATCAGTTTGCGGACCACGGTGGCCTGCTCGCCCGTCACGCGGACGAAGTAGGCACCCTTGGCCAGCTGGCTGAGGTCGATGGTCAGCGTCTCGCTAGCGAGAGTCTCGCTCATCGCCTCGCGGCCGTTGACGTCGACGATGCTCACGGTCGAGCCTACCATCTGCTCGCCCACACGCAGGGTGACCATGGTGCTGGCGGGGTTCGGGTAGAGGCTGATGGCGTTGTCGAGGACAGTGCCGTCGATGCCCTGCTCTTCGTTGGCAGTTGTGAAGTCGGCGCTGACATAGGCCGACACGAGGCTCTCGGTGCACACGGTGGCCACCTGCACGGTGTATTCGGTGGCGGGCTCGAGGTCGGTCAGGGCATAGGGGTTGGTGGCGGTGTTGAAGATGCCGAGTTCCTCGCCCTGGCTGAAGTTGTGGAAGCCGTATGCCACGCGGAAGTTGGTGGCGTCGCCAGAAGCTGTCCAGGCCACGCTGGCGCTGGTGGCTGTGATGTCGCTGACAACGACATCGCTCACAGGCAAGCAGGCGTTGGTGCTGAACTGCACGGTGTCGCTCCACGGGCCTTCGATATTGGCGTTGCTGCCGCACAGCGGACGCACAATGACGTTGTAGGCACGCTGGGGCACGAGGCCGTCGACGGTGGCGCTGTCGGTCTGCACTGTGGCCAGGACGCTGTCGACAGTGCTGTACACCTTAACCTCCCAGGCTGTCTCGTCGCCGCCGGCGGTCCAGCTGAAGCTGGCGTCGGTGTAGCCCGTATTCGTCACCTCGAGGTTGCTGACAGCGAAGCAAGGCAGGTCGACGGTGGTGAAGGTGCCCTCGGTCACGAAGCTCACGGTCACGCTGTCGCACTGCTGGCTGACGCTGTAGAAGTACTGGGTGTTGGGGGTGAGACCGGTGAGGTTGAACACACCCGTGGTGGAGGCAAGGTTGTTCGACAGGTTGACGGGGTTGTCGCCATAGTTGAGCATGAAGTTCACGCCGTTGCCCTGGGCGGTGATGGTGGCAGCCTCGTAGGTGACGGCCGACACTGTGACCACGGGGGCTATGCAGGCGTTGTTGGTCCACACCTTGACGTCGTCGATGCAGCAGCTGTAGTAGCTGGTGGTGTAGTTCCAACGGAAGCAGATGGGGAAGTTGCCCATGGGCACGCTGTCGAAGGTGACAGTGTCGAAGATACCATGGCCGGCGGGCTGCAGGCCGTTGCCGCTGTGAACGGTGGCCGTGCTGGCGTTGATGCGCTTGACGGCGACGAAGTCGGTCTCATAGTTGCTGCCGGTGAGGTAGCCAATCTCGAGGAAGCCATTAGTGCTGCTCTCGGTGCACATCCAGAAGGTCATGGTGAGGGTGTTGGTGGGTTCGGCAATGTCGACAAGACGCATGTAGTTGTCAGTGCCGCCGGTGTAGCTGGCGTTGGTGCCAGAAGTCATGGTGACAGCCTGGGTGCCGCTGACGCAGTAGCTGTAGGTGCTGCCGTTGGTGACGTGCGCCGTTAGGGTGTTGGTGGCATTGTAGCCCTCCCAGCAGTTGGGCAGCTCGCCAACAGTGTTGTAGGCAACACCGGTGATGTTCTCAAAGTTCTCGAAGAGGGTGTCGGCCACGCTGACCACGCCGCACTGGGTGGTGAAGACGCTGTTGGCGGAGAATCCGCTGGCAACGGTGTCGGTGGCAGTCATGGAGCATATCTTGCGCACCCACCAGTAGTAGCTGGTGGCGGCAGGCAGACCCGTGAGGGTGTAGGAAGTGCCGGTGGTGGTGACATAGACGTTGGTCGACGCGGCAGCACCCTGCACGCGGTAGGAAATCTCGTACTGGGCCGTTGCATCGCCCGTCCAGCTGAGGTCGACGCTGTTCAAAGTAGCGTTGGTGGCCACAAGGTCGGAGGGACGCACGCAGGCCTGCTGCACGATGCTCACATTGTCGATGGCAGGAGGATTGTCTTCGTAGGCATTGCCCGAGCCGGTAGCCTGGTTGAAGTGGTAGAAGGCCAAACGCTTCACACCGGAAATGGCGTCGATATAGATGGTGTGATGACCCCACAGGGTGTCGTGACGAATGGTACCGAGAGCGACGTCGTTGACATGACCCCAAGGCGAGGTGATGCCGGTGTTGGAACCTTCGACGAAGACGGCAGGATCGGCAACGACGACAGAGATACCGTCGTAGTTGTGGCCGATGGTGCCACCGATGTAAGCGTCGAAGTCGACCTGGAAGCTATGAGTGTCGGAACCAAAGTCAATGTCGCGGTAGACGACGGCATTGGTGATGCTGTTCATGTTCCAGCTGTGGGTGGCGCCGTTGTCGGTGCTGAGGTAGAGGGCATTGGTTGTGTTGCCCTGGGCAACATTGCCGCGATACCAGTTGACAGCGTTGTTGCTGTTGGTCTGCCAGTTGGCCCATTCGCCAGCGGCCTCGAAGTCGTAGCTGTAGGGCATCGTGGCGGGGTTGAACGCGGTGCTGAACTTATGCCATGTGCGGCTCCAATCGGCCTGCTGGCCGGTGGAGCAGATGGGTGCCACACGGTAGCGATAGTTGGTGTTGGGGGTGAGGCCGGTCAGAACATAGGGGTTGGTGCTGACGGTGACGGTGGTGGTGGCAGCATTGCCCAGCACACCGTACTCGAGCACCCACTGGCTGCTGCCGATGGTGTCGGTCCACTCGAGGGTCACGCTGGTGGTGGTGCCGTTGTAGGCCGTCAGGTCGTAGGCACGCGGACAGGGTGAAATAGGAGCAACAAAGATGTCGTCGATATAGGTATAGTTATAGCAGTAGGTGCCGGTACCATAGAGCGGCGGCACAGGAGCGTAGAGAGTTATGTACTTGCCAGTATCGGTATAACTGTCGAAGGTGACGTTAACTTCGTGTATTGACGAAGCTGTAGCGGTCTGCAGGTCGATGGTATCGATGGCGCTGAAGGTGTTGATGTTGGTCGGGTCGGTCATCACACCCACCACTATCAATGAAGTATAGGTGTTGCTAGTGGAGTTGTAGCGACGCATGTTGAACGACAGTTCCAATGTATTGACAGGGGCGTTGAACTCGGGCAGGGCTGCATAGCTGTAGTAGGCCGTACCCGACGAAGGATGGCTGGCGTAGAAGTAGAGGCTACGCTGGCCGGTAACGGCATTGGTGCTGTAGGGATAAGGATACTGCGTTGTGTAGTTGGTACCCTTCACCCAGCAGGGGCTGATGCCGATGGAAGCGCCGCTGTTATAGCTCTCGAAGTCCTCGGTGTAGGGCAGCGCGAAGATGCCGCATTCGGTGTAGAAGTTGGCAGCGAACGACCATGGGCTCATGTCGGTGGCCGAGCAGAGGGCACGGACATAGACATCGTAATTTATGCCAGCCACCAGGCCGGTAATGTCGACGCTGTCGACGCTGGCGGTCAGCGTGGTGCCGGTGCCCTGGACGAAGCCGTGCTCACCATATTCGACCTCGAAATTGGTGGCGCTGGAGGTCCAGTGCACAGTAGCGGTGGTCTGGCCAATGTTGTTGATAGTAACATTGGTGGGGCGCGAGCACGTGGGGATGTAGTCGACTTCAATGTCGTCGAGATAGAGATAACTATAAGAATTGGTATTGCCATAGAGCGGCGGCACTTCGTCGTAGAAGGCTATATACTGGCCATTGCCGGTGTAGTTGTTGAAGAGCACCTCGAAGCGGTGGACCGACAGGGCTTCTTCGTCCCTTAGGTCGAAGGTGTCGACCGGAGTGAAGGTGGAGATGTCTTCGGGATTCACCATGACACCAACCACAAGACGCGAAGTATAGGTGGCGGTGGTAGTGGAATAGCGGCGCATAGAGAATGCTACGGCGAGAGTGTCGACAGGCGCTGCCATCATGGGCAGGGCGGCATAGCTGTAGTAGGCCGTACCCGACGAAGGATGGCTGGCGTAGAAGTAGAGGCTACGCTGACCCGTAATAGCGTTGGTGGCAAAGGGATAGGGGTAGGCTGTGGTGTTGTTGGTACCCTTGTTCCAGCACACACTGATTGGGTTGGCCGAGCCAGAAGCATAGGCCTCGAAGTCCTCGGTGTAGGGCAGCTGCATGGGCGAGCAGGCGGTGCGGAAAGTTGTAACTATCGACCAGTCGCTGATACCGTTGCTGCATACCGTGCGGACATAGAAGTCATATTCGGTATTGGAAGTAAGACCGGTAATCACAACAGAATCGACAGTGACAGGAGTGACTACGGCAGTAGAGCTGTCGGGGTTGAAGCCGCTGGGACCAATGGTGTACTCATAGTTGCCGACGTTGCTCACCCACGAAAGCTTAGCACTGTTGTCGGTGAGGTCGCTGAGAGACACATCTGTCGGACGGGCACAAGCGGGCACCTCGGCACAGAGATTGAAGGCCACATTGACTCGATAGGTGACACGGGAACCTGAGGCTGTGGCTGTGGCGCTGCTCTTGTAGACATAGAGGGTACGGTATTCGGGCGAAGTGCTGCCATAATAGATTGTACCGCTGGCCGAAGGAGCTACGTTGCGTTCGAAAATAATAATCAGGTTGTTGTTGCCGCTGTAGGCAAACGGTGTGGTGAAGGGGATTTCAACCCACTGGCTGGACTGGGTGGTAAAGGTGCCGTTGAAGACCAGCGTGGGATTGAGTGCATTGATAAGGTTGGTGTCGGACACTGCGCTAAACTCATCGAAATTGGTCTCAGCCATATAAACCTTGAAACCATTGATGGTGCAGCTGGTGGCACCGGCATGTACGCTGATGGAGTTGATGTTGGCACCTGCCAACAGGCCCATGGCGCCAAGCTCATCGGCAGTGAAGATACTGGCAGATTTGCCATAAGGATATGACGAGTAGTTGTATGCGAAATATGTGTAGCCACTGCTGGTACCCTCGCCGATGGTGTCGAGGATGTTGACGCTGTTAGGACCGCAGTTAATCTTGGTTGTGAACGATTGCAGCGCGGGCACATTTGATGTGTCGCTGCCGCAGTTGGCAACCACAGTCCAGTAGTACTTGGTGTAGCTCTGCAAGCCAGTGATGAGTGCGGCGATGTCATAGACCGTGGTGAACTGGCAAGTGTCGGGGTTGAAACCGGCTTGGGTGCTGTAGTATACATTGTACGAGGTGGCATTCTCGTTACCGCTTACCCAAGTGAGCAACGCGGCATCGTATGAGATGCTGTCGGCGTTGAGGGCGATCGGGCGCGGGCAGTCGGGTTGCGGGGCGAGGGTCACATCGTCGAGCAGCAGGTAGATGGCCGTCGTGGTGCCAGGATGCTGCACCGACTGGAAGGCTACGTGAAGGCCGGTACCTGTATAGGCTGACAGAGGCACCTCAAACATCTCGTATTCCGTTCCAAGGGGATGCACCTGGTCTATTGCCGTGAAGGTGGAGGTATCCGTCGGGTCGGTCATAACGCCCACCACAAAGTCGCTGTTGTAGCTGGTGCTGTACTGCCGTGCCCAGAATGTGACCTGCATGGTGCTGAGATCTAGCGCCGAGTCCACCGGTGGCATGATGGCATAGCAGTAGCCTCCGGCAGTAGCATAGAAATAGAGACCATGGCTGTTGTTGTGGCCGTAGGTAGTAGTAGCGTGGATATAGGGGCGGTCGGCGGTGCTGCCAATCTTGTACCAGCAGGCGGGGAAGACAGTGGTGCCTGAGCCATAGCTTTCGAAGTCCTCGGTATAGGGCAGTGCGGCGGCGCTGATATATCCGCAGCTGGTGCGTACATCTAAAAGTGTAGCGTCGCTCGTGTCGCCGCCACCACACATGGCACGCACACTGATTTCATAGCTGGTGTTAGCCGACAGGTTGGATATGGTGTAGGTGGTGTCGTATGCAGAGTACTCATTGGTGCCGTCGCTGATAACCCACTCGCTCTCATAGCCACCCGGCTGCCAAGTGATGGTGATTTCATCGGTCGACACATTAGTGGCCGTCAGACCCGTCGGGCGGACACATGATGGCAGTTCTTCCAGAGTGACGTCGTCGAGCATCAAGTAGATGGCCGTCGAGGTTCCAGGGTGCTGCACAGCCCGGAAGGCGACGTACACACCTGTGCCAGTGTAGGCTGTCAGGGGCACATCAAACTGTTCATATTCTGTGCCGGCAGGGTGCACAACATCCAGCGGAATGAACGTGGAGGTATCCGTCGGGTCGGTCATCACGCCCACCACAAAGTCGCAGTTGTAACTGGTGCTGTACTGCCGTGCCCAGAAGGAGACCTGTAGGGTGTTGAGGTCCAGTAGCGAGTCCACATGTGGCATGATGCCGTAGCAGTAGCCTGTGGCAGTAGCGTAGAAGTAGAGGCCGTGGCTGTTATCGCCGTGGCCATAGGTGGTGGTGGCGTGGATATAGGGGCGGTCGGCGGTGCTGCCGAGCTTGTACCAGCAGGAGGGGAAGGCCGTGGTGCCGGTACCATCGTTCTCGAAGTTCTCGGTGTAGGGCAACGCATTGGCGTCGATAGCGACACACGGCGTGCGGAACTGCGTGGTCGACACGTCGCTCGAGTCGTCGGTGCCGCAAATTGCGCGCACAGAGATAGTGTAGTTGGTGTTGGGTGTCAAACCAGTTACCGTGGCGGTGGTGTCGTAGACAATGGTGGTGGTGTTGTCAATGTTTACCTCCCACTCGGTCTCGGTGCCGGCAGGGGTCCACGTCAGCGTGGCACTGCTGGAAGTTGCCATGACATGCAGGTTCATGGGAGCTGGGCACGAGGGCATGTAGTCAAGCGTGATATCGTCCACGTTGGCATACCACGAGCTGACCGGGCGATCGGCCTTGATGGCCACGTAGCAGCCCGTACCCTGATAGATGGAGAGGTATGCCTCGTATTCCACCCAGGTCGTGCCTTCCACCTCGACAGTTGTCACCTCGGTGAAGGTGTTGATGTCGGCGGGGTCGGTCATCACGCCTACCTTGAACACAGGATGGTAGCTGGCAGATGTCGCCTTGGCCCAGAACTTCAATGTCAATTCTGAAACATTAGCCACATCGGGGTCAATACCAGGCAACACGATGCACTGGTAGTCGCCGTAAGTGCCGGTTGTCGTGCACGCATACCAGTAGAGGCCGCGGCTGCCACCGTGGCAGTAGCTGGCAGTGCTGGAAATATAGGGATAGCCGAAGTATTGGCTAGCATTGTTCAGCAGCGTCCAGCAGGGGGCCCAAGTTGTCGGAACCGTGGTGTTGGTGGTGGTCGCAACGCCCTCGAAGCCGTAGACGTAGGGCAGTGTGTCAATATAGACGCACGGTGTGTGGAACGAGGCAGTCCTTACACTGCTCGTGTCGCCCGCGCCGCAGATAGCGCGCACCGAGAAGGTGTAGCTGGTGTTGGGAGTGAGGCCTGTCACTGTGGTGAAGGTGTCGTTGACAGTGTATGTGCTGCCTCCGAAAGTCACTTCCCATTCACTTTCACTTCCCTGGGGAGTCCATCTGAGGGTGGCGTCGGTCTGGGTGGCAGAAGCCCACAGGTTCCTCGGTGCCGCGCAGCTGATGTAAGGACGTGCGAAGCGGTAGTAGCGGTTGGCATCGGGCCATGTGCCGGAGGCAACGGTGGTCGAGGTGCCGGCGGTGAAATGGGTGGCCACATGCGAAGCCGAGATGGTCCAACCATCGGCGGCATTGATGCAGAGACCGCACTGACGCACAACAGCAGGAGCCGTAGTGGGGATGTCGCTGGCAGAGGGGTAGACAATCTCAACATTGCCGCTGGCATACAGATGCACCTGCCACTTGTATAGGTTGTTGCGCGTTGTAGAGTTAAAGGTTCCCGTACAGAACTCGACCACCAGAATCGAGTCGTCGACCAGCAACTTCTTCACATAGTGGCTGCCGCTGAGGCCATAGCCGTCGCAGCCGAAGCCGTTGATCTTCGGATTGTTGATGTTAGCATTCGACGAACTGAACGGGGTCGTGTAATTAGCGGTACCCGTCGCAGTGCTACCCAAGCGCAGGTTGCCGTCGGTGTTGACCGAGAACTGCGTGTAGTTGTCTTCGCCAAAGGGGAAAACGAAGCCGATGTTCTGCACGGCCGATGCAAGGCCGTCGCTGCCACTCGGCGACAGAATCTGCGTAGATCCTGTCATGTCATACCATAGCGTCGCATCGGTGCCTGTGCTGAATGTATATTCACCCAGCGTCTGCGCTTTCGATGCCCATGGCAGCAATAGTGCCGCAATGAGCATCAGAACTGATAAGTGCTTTTTCATAATGATTAGTTTTTGTTAATTGTTTGATTATTATATTCTAATTGTATTATGCCTTTATATTAGACTATCACAAAGGTAGAAAAACGTATATATTAATGCAAATTTTTTTTCTTTTTTAACATTAGAGGCGCCCCTTGTGCCAATTGGCACAAGGGGCGCCTTTATAACTATACTTACCTGATATATCGGTTACTCTACCGGAATATCTTTGTTGACATTCTTTGAACCTGCGAGGGCGTAGAAGAGGATGTAGGCCAGCATAGCCACAACGAGCCAGTAGCTGCCCATATAGCCTACGCTGCCGGCAAGCCAGTTCTGCAGCAACGGCATGACACCGCCGCCAACCACCATCATCATGAAGATGCCGCTGGCCTGCGGTGTGTATTTGCCGAGGCCCTCGACGGCGAGGTTGAAGATGGCGCCCCACATGAGCGAGGTGCACAGGCCGCAGAGCACCAAGAAGAGGGCACTGAGCGGCACCTGGAACATGCCGAAGCCGTCGGCAACGCTGTAGCCCGGCATGGAGATGCGCACGGTGGCGGGCATGACAATGGCCACCACGATGAGCACTATGGCCACCAGCGAGACGGTGGAGAGCTGTGTGCGGGTGCTCACCTTGCCGCTGATGGTGGCGCTCACGGCGCGGCCTACCATCATAAGCAACCAGTAGACGGCAGCCACGGCACCGCCGATGGCGGCTCCGCAGAGCGGGTCGTCGGTGAGGTAGAAGTTGAGCTCGGCAGGAATGCCCACCTCGGTGCCGACATAGAAGAAGATTGCCACCACGCCAAGCACCAGGTGGCGGAAGCTCCATGCGCTGTGGGTGTCTTTGACGGTAGATTTCTCTTTCTGGAGCGACGGCTCGGGGATGCTGACAAAAAGCAGGATGATGAAGGCCAGGGCGAAGACTCCCATGGCGATGAAGAGCAGCGGAGCCACATCGCTCATGGCAGTGCGGTCGGTGACGGTGCCAATGAGGGCGCCGACGAGCAGCGGCGTAAGGGTGCCGGTGAGCGAGTTGAGCGTGCCGCCGGTCTGTATGAGCTGGTTGCCGCGGTTACCGCCGCCGCCAAGGGTGTTGAGCATGGGGTTGACAACGGTGTTGAGCATGCAGACACAGAAGCCGCAGATGAAGGCACCGAGGAGATAGACAACGAAATTGAGCATCACAGTATCCTGGCCCACGCTGAACACTGCTGTGCCTGCACCTACAAGGCTGGTAAGATACTGCACCACCATGCCGGCAAAGCCCACGCCAAGAGCCCAGAGGGCGGTCTTCTTGTAGCCTATGCGGCTCATTATCTTGCCTGCGGGGATGCCCATGATGAGGTAGGCCAGGAAGTTCATCATGTTGCCGAGCATGCCGCCCCACGAGTATTGGTTTTTCCAGATGTTGCCGAAGGGCGCCGCCATGTTGGTGACGAACGATATCATGGCGAACATGAAGAACATGGTGACGATTGCCACCCACGGTGTTTTAGTCTTCTGAGTTTGTTCCATATTGTTTTGTGTTTGTTGTTTTTCTTTCTAGTTTTTCTAGAATCTCTAGATTTTCTAGATTACCTAGAACTTCTAGAATATCAGTATCTTTTTCACACATCCATCTACGCGCACCACGTAGACTCCGGCCGACGGCAGGGTGAACCTTGCGCCCGAGGCCAACTGGCGTCCCTGTAGGTCGTAGGCTGCTATTGTAGCTCCCTGCGGCGCCTCGACGCTCACGGTGCGACCTGCAACGCTGATGTTGAAGTCCGCTTCATCGGCGGTGGCAACGCCAAGGGTTGAGGCGTAGACGGCGGTGAGGGCCAGGTCGTAGTCGGCCACGAAAGTGTAGGGGTTGTCCATTATGCGGCTACCCCAAGGGGTGAGCCAGTAGCGGAATATGGTATCGCCCTGGCCAGCGGTGGCGCTGACGGTGACGGTGGTGCCTTCGGCGAAGGTGCCTTCACCACTGACGCTGCAGTAGTCGGGCAACGGCAAGCCTATGGTGTCGTTGTGGTAAATCATGTCGAGGCTGACGGTGCTGGTGATGCTGTCGCGCGAGGTGAAGATGGTGCGCACCATCCAGGTGTACCACCGTTGGTTGCCTTTATACTGCTGCCAGCGGTTGTCGGCGAAGTACCACGAGCCGTCGGGATTGCCACAGTATATGGTGCCACTGGCCGGATAGGCTCCTTCGCGGCCGCCGTTCATGAAGGTTATCCACAGCGGGCGACTGTTGTCGACAGCCACGGCGCTGTCGAGCACGAAGGTGCGCCAACCGCCGCCATAGAAAAAGTCACGCTTGGAGTAGACCAACGTTGCTGGGCAGATGGTGTCGCCCTGGTAGATGTTCAGAGTGTAGTAGGCGCTGCCATAGACATATATCTGCACCTGCTCGACGGCGCGCTGTGGCGTACGGAGGTCGGCCGGGATGCGCACACCCCACAAGGTGGTGTCGCCCTCTGACGATTTAACAGCCTCGATGATATTGTTGGCACAGTAGCCAATAGTGTCGGTGCCTATGGGCATGAAGTAGGCGGTGTCTATAACATCACCGTCGGCAAGGCCGAGGATGGGATTGATGGTGCTGCCACTCGACCAATGGTCGAAGCGATAGCCGTGGGCCGGCGTGGCATAGATGGCAACGCTGTCGATGTCGACGCGATAAGTGCCGTTACCGCTGACGGTGCCCTTGGTGACATCGGCGCTATGCACATCTATCAATGCCAGGCTGTCGCCAAGGCTGTTGTAGATGGGCTTAACGTGTATAAGGGCTTGGCAATTGCTGTTGTAGCTGTTCGACGACGAGCTGCCGGTGCCACCGCCGCCAGGGTTGAGGGCATTTAGGGTGTAGTAGGCGTCGTAGCTGCCGCTCCAGCCCCAGTTGACGTGGAAATAGCGCAAGCCTGTGCTGGCATTGATGTTCTCCGAGCAACCGTCGATGACAAAGGCGTGGCCGGCATCGTTGCCGAAGCCAGTATAGAGCACCGGACGGCCACTGTGCATCTCGACGAGCATTATGCTGTCCCATGCATCTTCGGTATAGGACGACTTGCGGATACCGAGCATGTTTTTGTTGTAGCGGAAGTAATTCTTCAGCGAACGCTCCGATGAGGCGCCGTAGTATTCCAGTATCTGCGCGCCGCTGGCGCTGACGCTGTAGTTCATCTCGACAGACACGCCGACGTGGTACATCAGCAAGGCCACGGCATTGATCTGCGCAGTGGAACTGCTGTTGCCAAGCTTTGTGGGCATGTTGTTCCACTGGTAGACAGTGTCGAAGTTGGCAGACAGGGGACCGAAGTTGCCCGTGGAGTATTGGTGGGAGCCTCGCCCATGGTGGGGATGGTTCCAGTATTTCATTATCTGGGCCTGGGCTGTGGCAACACAACCGGTGACGGCATGGCGACCATAGGAGTCGGCAGGGCACATGGCGTTGTAACGCGGCGACTGACTCCATTTGGTGGTAATCATGGGCGACACGGCGGCCTGCAGATTGTAGCCTCCCTTGGGGGGCTCGGCGTTCCAGAGGGCCTGCACCTTGGCCGACGGAGCCTCGCCAGTGGCACGGCGTGCCGCTATGTCGGCGCTGTAGACGTCGAGCCAGGCCTGCACATGGTCAGGAACCTCGTCGAGGGGGAATGTGCCGTCGGTGGAGTAGGCCAGTATGGGGGCCACGCAGTTGTCGGCAGCTACAAGGACGAAACCATCGCCCGAAACGGGACGCACCAGATAGAGGGCATCGCCGAGGGGTGTGGCTACGAGGTCGGCCTGCTGCAAGAAGGGTGCCGCCACACGGCAGGCTTCAGCGGGGTCGACAGGTTTGGCAAAGGCGCTGCCACCAAGGATGGCAAGCGTAATGGTCAATAGGATTACCTTGTGTAGTTTCATTTTTCTTATCGGATTATAATGCGGCCGGCGTATTTGCCGTCGACCTGGATGATATAAACGCCAACTGCCGGCACGGTGAAGGTGCGACGTGTGGCCACGAGGCGACCCTGCACATCATAGGCTGCCACAGACATTGTCTCGGGAATGTCGATGCTTACCGTGCGACCAAGCACACTGACTGCATAACGCTCGCTGTCGGCATCGTCGATGCCTATGCAATAGGCAAACCACACCGAGAGGGTGGTGTCTTTTTCGGCCACGAAGACCAATGGGTTGGTCTGGTCGCCGGGGGCGTTGTATTCGTCGCCCCAAGTCCAATTGAACGATATGCCGGGGTCGACTGTGATGGTTACCGTGTCGCCTACGTTGTATATTCCTGCACCGTCGATGCTGATGCCACCATCCTGCAGTTCTGTCTCGGACATGTGTGGGTCGATGCCTACCACGACAGGCCGTTCTTCGAATATGCCACGCAGCATCCAGGTGTAGAATATCCCTTCGGCTTGGTCATACGTCACCCAACCCGAGGGCAGGTGATACCAGATGCCATCGCTGCTGCCGCTGTAGCGTCCCATGGAGGCAGGGTAGCCTCCGCCGGTGTAGCTCACGGTAATCCACACCGTGGCGGTGTCGGCAAGCCAAATGGACGAGTCGAGGGTAACCAGAGTCCACTGCTGCAGTTCCATATTGGAAGGAACATGCGATGTCGTATATACCGGTGTGGCGTTGTTAATGTCGTCGGCGATATAGATTTCAATGGTGTAAACGCCCTGCTGATAAGGGATATACTGCACGGCAGAGAGGCTACGGGCGTTGTTGCGCACAGCAGCAGGCAGACGGATGCCCCACTGGGTGACGTTGCCATAGTCGTCGTGCCACGACGAGCGGAATGCATCGTCGCAGTAGCCCACGGTGTCGCCATGAACAGGGGCGAAAATGGCAGAGTCGCTGATATTGCCGTTGGCAAGGAAAAAGAGCGGGTTTTCTGTCGAGCCACCAGCCCAACGCTCGAAGCGGTAGCCCTCGGCAGCGTGGGCCCAGATGCTTACCTCGTCGACAAACGGCGTATATGTGCCGTTGCCGCTGACGTTGCCCATAGTGCTGTCGAAGCGCATGTCTACCACCACGGTGGTGTCGTCGGTGACAACAGCAGGCTGTATGCCTATGATGGCGGAGTTGTTCAGATTGAAGGTATAGGTGGCATTGCCGCCCACGCCGCCGGCTCCCGGCGAGAGCGAGTCGGTAGTATAGTAGCCGTCGTAGGCACCGCCCCAACCCCAGTTGACATGGAACATGCCGACCGAGTCGATACCGTCGAGCACAAAGGCATGGCCACCACTCGGGTCGTGGCCCGAATAGAGCACCGGCCGACCGGCAATGATGTCGCCCGCAATCATATTGTCCCACTCGGCGTCACTGTGGTCTGATTTGTAGATGCTGTAGAGCAGGGGACTGTATTTGAAGTAGGTCTTCAATGATGTCTCTGACGAGGGGTAGTTGGCATAGCCATAGGCGTTGACGTGGGCGCCACTGGCGCTGGGGCTGTAGTTCATGTTCACAGCCACGCCGATATGGTACATCAACTCGGCCACAGCCATTATCTCGGCGCTGTCGCTGAGCGACGTCAGGGCGTTGGGCATCAAGTTCCAGCGGTAGTGTGTGGTGTCGAAATAGGCTCGGAGGACGCCGTAGTTGCTGTTATAGGCGTGACTCCCCCACCCCACCTCGGGATGGTTCCAGTATTTCATTATCTGGGCCTGTGCCGTGGCAACACATCCGGTGACGCAGTAGGCCGAGTCGTTGTTGTCGTAGGGGCACATGATGTTATACAGCGGACGCTGGTTCCATGTGGTGGTCAGCAGCGGCTCCACAGGATCCCATCCGCTCTTGGGCATGGGGTTGTCCCACAAAGCCTGCACCGCCGCCGAAGGCACGGCTCCGGCGTCGCGCAGCGACGCTATCTCGCGGCGGTAGCCGTCGAACCATAGACGCACATGCTCGGGCATAGTGGCAAGGTCGCCAATATGGCCGTTAAGCGAATAGGCCAGCACGGGACGGGTGCAGTCGTCGGCAGAGAGCACGACAAAGCCCGGAGCTCCGACGCGCACAAAGATGTACAGCTCGTCCCAGTCGGCAGGCTGCACGGCCATCGCGGGCGCAAAAAAGTTGTTTTCTACTATCGCGCGGGCGCGTGCGAGGTCGACAGGCTTGGCAAACCCCGCGGCCACCATCAGCGTGGCGGCCAGTGTCATCAGTATTCTTTTCATCTGTAATTAGAAAAAAAGCAGACACCGCCGTCGGCAGGTGTCTGCACTATATTCATTGTTTATCCTTTCAGTGCTTCAGAGCCACTCACTATCTCGATAATCTCGTTGGTGATGGAGGCCTGGCGTGCTTTGTTGTAGCTTAGCCGCAGGTCTTTCAGCAGCTCGGTGGCGTTGTCGGTGGCTTTCTGCATGGCCGTCATGCGGGCGCCATGTTCGGCAGCCAACGAGTCGAGCACCACGCGGTAGAAGGTCGACCGCAGCGTCAGCGGTATCATCTCGCGCAGTATCTCTTCTTTCGAAGGCTCGAAGATGTAGTCGTTGCTCGTCTTTCGCTTCCCGGCGTCCTCCTTCTTTCCGCCTTCCACCGGCAGGAACTGCTCGCACGACAACACCTGCGACAGCGAGTTCTTGAACTTGTTGTACACCAACTCTACACGGTCGATGGCCTTGTCGGCGAAGTCAGCCAGCAAATTGTCAGCCAGCGTGGCTATAGCGTCGAACGAGGGGCTGTCGAGCAGCTCGTCGTACGACGACACCTTGAGGTCTTTCTGGCGCGAGAGCAATTCGGTGGCCTTCTTGCCGATGGTTATCAGCTGTATGGCAGCCTTCTCCGTGCGCCAATGGTCTATGCGCTGCTGCGCCAGCTTGAGGACGTTGCTGTTGAAGGCGCCACACAGGCCCTTGTTGCTGGTTACAACCACCAGCACCACGGTCTGCACGGGACGCACAGCATGGTATGGAGTCATCACGCCGTCGCCGGTGTCTATGTCGGCGATTATCTCGTTGAGCTGTGCCGCATAGGGGCGCATGCCGATGATGGCATTCTGCGCCCGGCGGAACTTGGCAGCAGAGACCATCTTCATGGCCGAGGTTATCTGCTGCGTCGAGCTTACCGAGGCTATACGCGTGCGTACTTCTTTTAAATTAGCCATTCTACTTTTAAGTTTTAAGCTTTAAGCTTTAAATTTTAAGTATGGCGGTGTCGTTCTACTTAAAACTTAAAGCTTACAGCTCACAGCTATTATTTGTATCGTTCTGCGGTGTCGAGGGCCAGGGCCTTCATGGTGGCCAGGTCGCTGTCGATAAGCTTGCCGGCGCGGAGGTTGGCAAGGATGTCGGCATGCTCCTGCTTCATGAGGGTTAGGAACACCTTCTCGAAGTCGCGCACCTTGTCGACGGCCACCTTTTGCAGAAGGCCGTTGGTGCCGCAGAAGATGATGGCCACCTGCTCTTCGACGGGCATGGGGCTGTACTGCGGCTGCTTGAGCACCTCGACGTTGCGGGCACCTTTGTCGAGCACCGCCTTGGTGGCGGCGTCGAGGTCGGAACCGAACTTCGAGAAAGCCTCCAGCTCGCGATACTGGGCCTGGTCCATCTTCAAGGTACCGGCAATCTTCTTCATCGACTTGATCTGCGCCTTGCCACCCACACGGCTCACCGAGATACCGACGTTGATGGCGGGACGCACACCGCTGTTGAAGAGGTTGGTCTCCAAGAATATCTGGCCGTCGGTAATGGAGATGACGTTGGTGGGGATATAGGCCGACACGTCGCCTGCCTGGGTCTCGATGATGGGTAGTGCCGTCAGCGAGCCGCCACCTTTCACCTTGCCCTTCAGCGAGGCGGGCAGGTCGTTCATCTGGGCAGCAATCTGGTCGTTCTGGATGATGCGCGCGGCACGCTCCAGCAGGCGGCTGTGCAGGTAGAACACATCGCCGGGGTATGCCTCGCGTCCCGGCGGACGACGGAGCAGCAGCGAGACTTCACGGTAGGCCACAGCCTGCTTCGAGAGGTCGTCGTAGATGACCAGGGCGTTGCGGCCCGTGTCGCGGAAGTATTCGCCGATGGCGGCACCTGCAAAGGGGGCGTAGAACTGCATGGCGGCAGGGTCGCTGGCCGTGGCGGCCACGACGATGGTGTAGTCCATGGCGCCTTTCTCGTCGAGGGTCTTCACCAGGTTGGCCACAGTGGAGCCCTTCTGGCCGCAGGCCACATAGATGCAGTACACCGGGTCGCCAGCGTCGTAGTTGTTCTTCTGGTTGATGATGGTGTCGATGGCAATGGCCGTCTTACCGGTCTGGCGGTCGCCGATGATAAGCTCGCGCTGGCCGCGTCCGATGGGAATCATCGAGTCGATGGGCTTGATACCCGTCTGCAGGGGCTGGTCCACAGGCTGGCGGAAGATGACGCCGGGGGCCTTGCGCTCGATGGGCATCTGGAACAGCTCGCCCTCGATGGGGCCCTTGCCGTCGATGGGCTGGCCTATGGTGTTGATGACACGGCCCAGCAAGCCCTCGCCGACGGGCAACGAGGCGATGCGCTTGGTGCGCTTCACGGTGTCGCCCTCGTTGACGGTGGTAATCTCGCCGAGCATCACCACACCGACATTGTCCTCTTCGAGGTTCTGCACGATGCCCTGGTCGCCGCTGTCGAACTCCACGAGCTCGCCGCTCTGGGCATTGTTGAGGCCATAGACACGTGCAATGCCGTCGCCGACAGTGAGCACGGTGCCAACCTCTTCAAGCTCGACGTCGAGGTTCACGTCGGCCAATTGCTTCTTCAATATTGCCGATACTTCGGCAGGTTTAATATCTGACATACTATTATAAGTTTTAAGTTTAGGGTTGTAAGTCTTAAGCTGCTTGCGCTCGCTTAAAACTCACAGCTTACAGCTCACAGCTTACTTTCATATTCGTTCTTTGCGAACTCCTTGCGGAGCTTCATTATCTTGGTGCGCAGGCGTGCGTCGTACATGTTGTGGTCGAACTCCATCTTGAAGCCGCCCAGCATGCGCGGGTCGGTGGTGGCATGCAGCTCCACCTGCTTGCCGGTATACTCGGCAATCAGTCGCGTGACATACTCCTTGGCGCTCTCGTCGGTCTCCTGGTGGGTCACCAGGTCGCTGCGCACTATGCCGCGGCTGTCGCGCCACTGGTCGAGATAGGCCTCGCTGATGCCGTGCAGGTTCACCGAGCGGCTCTTCTTCACCACAAAGGCAAGGAAAACCATCGTCTCCTCGCACACATGGCCGTCGAAGAGGGCACTCACCACGGCGGCCTTCTTCTCGTAGGGCACCGTGGGATTGGCAAACACGACGTTCAGCTCGCGGTTCTCGGCGGTCACTTGGCTCACCAGCCTCATGTCGTCGGCCACACGGTCGGCCTGGCCGCGGTCGGTGGCCAGCATGAACAGCGCCTTGGCATAGTTGATATTGATGCGGTAGTCGTTCATCGTCAATTCAGTTTAGCCATCTCGAGCTCTTTCTGTATCAGGGCGTCGGCCTTGGGCTTGTCGCTGAGCTCGGCGCGGATAAGCTTCTCGGCAATCTCGATGCTGAGGTTGGCAATCTGGTTCTTGAGCTCGGTCATAGCCTTCATCTTCTCGTAGTTGATGTTCTCGCGGGCGGCCTCCACAATGCGGTCGGCTTCGGCGGTGGCCTTGGTGCGGGCCTCCTCCACAATCTGCTCGCTCGTCAGGCGGGCGTTGCGCAGCATCTCGTCGCGCTCCATCTTGGCCTGGCGCAGCAACTCCTCGTTGTGGGCCACAAGGCTCTTCATCTCCTCGCGGGCCTTGGCAGCCTCGTTCAGCGACGCGGCGATGGCCTCCTCGCGGCTCTTCAGGGCCTTCAGGATCATCGGCCAGCCCCACTTCATCAGTATGAACGCCAGTATGCCGAACGACACAAGCAGCCATACAAAGGTACCAAGGCCGGGATTAATCAGGGGATTGTTCATTATCTTATTGTTAAAGAGTCGTTTGAAAGGGAGCAACCAATCGTTGCTCCCGTTTGTTTAACGTACGCCGTCTCTACTTGAGGACAACCAGCAAGCACAGCACGACGGCGAAGAAGGCGACACCTTCCACAAGAGCGGCGGCGATAATCATCGTCGAGCGGATGTCGCCACCGGCTTCCGGCTGGCGGGCCATGCCTTCCATGGCGCCCTGGCCGATTTTACCGATACCGATACCAGCGCCGACGGTAGCCAGACCGGCTCCGATAGCAGCTCCGAGATAACCCCAGGCAATGCCTGCAATCTCCAATAAAATAGCTAATGCTGTCATAATGCTTTGTATTTGTTTGTTAAACTGTTGTTATTATTGTTCTGTGTATACAAATTTGAGTGCAAAGATATGAATATTTTTTTATATAAATGTTAAATGTGCAACTTTTTTTATCCATCGACCCAATATTTCGCACATAGACAAGCGTTTGTGCCGCCCCTACGGGGCTACCAGCCAATTCGAGTAATTCGCCGCAAATTGTCCTGCGTAGCCTTCGTTTAATTCGCGTAATTCGCCGTTCTATAAAAAAAATCCCCGTCTTTTTCGCCCTTTTTCCCGTCACGGAAACCGCCTGAATGTCAGCCCTTGAGGTACCACCAACTCCTACTCATCGACTACTCATCGACTTGTCATCGCCTTATCAAAATTTATTCGAGTAGGCAATAATATGCCGACGACTACGTTATGATAGGTGTTTAACAAGTAAAAAGTATCAAGTCATGGCAAAGCAGAATGCAGGCTATCTGGGTGGCTTCCAGGGGACTCTGGGGCCGGCAATAGGTTATATGTGGAACGGCAAGTGGTGCATGCGGACGCGACCGACGTCGGTGCGCAACCCGCGGACGCCCGAGCAAGTGGCGCAGCGCGAGCTGTTCAAGCGCGAGGTGCAGCTGGCGGCAGACCTTGGCGACGCCGTGCTGCCCAGCATGCGGGCGATGGCGCGCGAGATGGGCATGACGAGCTACAACCTGTTCGTGAAGGTCAACCAGCAGGCATTCAGTCTGGTGGACGGCGAGTTCACTGTCGACTGGCAGC
>JAFXUY010000077.1 GCA_017524785.1 Bacteroidales bacterium
CAGAATCAGCAGCAACAGCAGCAGAATCAGCAACAGCAGCAGCAACAGAACCAGCAGCAGCAACAGCAGAGACAGGGCCAGCAAAGCAAATCCGAGCAAAGCGGCAAGAAACAAGATGCTGAACGACTGCTCGAGGCTGTGAAGAACAACGAGCGACAGACCCTGCGACAGATGGATCGCAACGAGGTAAAAGCCACTGCCAGACATACCGACAAAGACTGGTAGTAATCCTTAAGCTGAAATATAGAAAATTGAAACAATGAAACGAATTAGCATATTGACCCTATTGTTTTTCCTGTCGCCCATCCTTTGGGCACAGGAAATCACCGTGCAGGCACCGGAGTCGGTGTATGTGGGCGACAATTTCACGGTGCGTTTTGTAGTCAACGAGCAGGCTAAAGACTTCCGCGGGCCTTCGTTCAAAGGCTTCAGCCTCCGCGCAGGCCCCAGCACATCATCGTCGACAAGCATGAGCTTCATCAACGGCCAGATGTCCAAATCCGTAAGCACAACCTTCTCCTATACCCTAACTGCCGATGTTGAGGGCACCTTCACTATCGACCCTGCCACATGCATTGCCGACGGCAAGAAGATATCGTCGAAGAGCGTCACCGTCAAGGTCGAGAAGATGAGTGCCGCCGCACAGCAGCAACGCCAGCAACAGCAGCAACAGCGTCAGGCCTACGACCCATGGGCGCAACAGCCTCAGCAGGCTTCGCAGATTGACGCCAACACCCTCTTTGCCCGTGCTTCGGTCAACAAAAGCAACCCCTACCAGGGCGAGCAAGTGATTATCACCTACAAGATATACACACAGGTTCCCATCAGCCAGTTTGCCATCGACAAATTGCCCGGCAACAAAGGGTTCTGGTCGGAAGACCTCAGTGTGGGCCAGCAGATAAAGCAATATGAGGAGACCTACAACGACCGCCGCTACCAGGTGGCAGAGATACGCCGTGGCGCCCTCTTCGCACAGGAAAGCGGCAAGCTCACCATCGAGCCGCTCGACCTCAACGTGCTGGCCATGGTGCAACGCCAACGCCGTCGCACAGGCTCCATCTGGGATCTCTTCGACGATCCCTTCTTCAATGCCCAACAAGCCGTGGAGCGCCCCTTGAGCACCAACAGTCTCAACATCAACGTGCGTCCCCTTCCCACCGCCCCACAGGGGTTCAGCGGCGGCGTTGGTCAGTTCGATGCCAACGGCAGCCTCTCCCTGAACAAGGTGAAAGCCAACGAAGCCGTGTCCTACCGCATCACCGTGAGCGGCAAGGGCAACCTTATGCTCATCGACGCACCTCAACCGCAATTCCCGTCGGCATTCGAAGTCTACGACCCACAGATTGACGACAACATCAAGAAGAGTGATGCCGGCATCAGTGGCAGCCGCACCTACGAATGGGTGCTCATCCCCCGCAGCAAGGGCGAATACACCATACCGGCATTCGACTTCGTATACTTCGATCCATCGACAGGTCAGTATGTCAAGCGTCGCATCCCGGAGCAGAAGATTGAGGTGGAACGTGGCGACAGCCGCAGCATGGCCAACGTCTCGAGCAAAGACGACGTGCAACTGCTGGCCCAGGACATCAACTACATACACCCCACCGGAAAGCTGAAACCCATCAAACGCGAAGAACACGCCGGGTGGCCGTTCTGGACCGCCCTGGGCTTGATAGTGGCGCTCTTCTTTGCCGCCAACATACTCCTAAGCCGCTACAGCAAGCAGCAGCTCGACGTTGCCGGCACCCGCATGAAAGGTGCCACCCGCAAAGCCAAGAAACGCCTAAAGAAAGCCGCCGCCCATCTCGGCGACAGCGACACAAGCATCTTCTACGAGGAGATTTACAAGGCAATCTGGGGATGCCTGGCCGACAAATACAACATCGAGCTCTCGCAACTCAACCGCGACACCGTAAGTGCCTGCCTCGTCGACAAACAGGTGCCCGAGGCACAGCAGCAGACCATAATGAAACTGCTGCAGGATGTAGACCTGGCACGCTTCGCCCCCGGCGACCCCGAAACACAAAAGCAGACCATCTATACCGAGGCATTGACGATGATTGCCGGACTATAAACCAATAAAAAAGACAGTTGAAATGAAACGGATATATATATTAGCGCTTTACCTGACGTTAGCTATCCCCACCATGTGGGCACAGGAGAAAGACTCCTGCGTGTTGACCGGCATGGATGCCGTAAACGCATGGGTTGAAGATGGCAATAGGCACTACCGTATGGGCAACTACGACATGGCTATCAGCTTATACGGTTTGGCGCTGAACTCTGACAACAGCAATGCAGACCTCTACTACAACCTCGGCAACGCATATTACCGCACAGACCAAATAGGCCTCGCCATACTGAACTACGAACGTGCCCTGCGTCTGCGCCCCAACATGAGCGATGCCAAGGAAAACCTGGCCCTGGCCAACAGCAAGACACAAGACCGTATCACCCAGCTACCGAGACTCTTCATTGTGCGTTGGGTCGACTGGCTATGCACTGCCGTCACACCACATGCATGGCGTATCGTATGGCTTGTGTTGCTTGCCGTTGTCGCTGCCGCAGCCATAACACTGCGCTGGGGACAGAATGCCACCCTCCGCAAAGCGGGCCTCACCACAGGCATAGTCGCCGCCATACTGCTGCTCGCCGCCACACTGCTGCTCTTCGGCGCCACATCGCACTACAACTCCCACAACGAGGCCATCGTCATGGAGCAGACCATCACAGTTAAGAGTTCGCCCGAACAGCAGAGCGTCGACAAGATGCTCCTGCACGAGGGCACCAAAGTCGATGTGCTCGAAGAGCTCTCGGGCTGGTACAAGATACGCATCGCCGACGGCACCACAGGTTGGTGCTCCTCGGCCTCAATAGAAAGAATATGAAACACTTACCCATCATCCTCGCCCTTATGCTGTCTTTCGTGCCTCTGCATGCGCAGCATATCGAGTTCGTAGACGACGAGGAATGCGGCTGCGAACTCAAGTTCATCGACGGCATCCAGACCACCGGCAACGGCGAGTTCTTCGGCTTCCGCACGGCCGACGGCACCCAGATAGTGCCCAACATCTACCGTTACGTCGACGAATTCCACGGCGACTACTGCAAGGTGTTTCTCGACGACCACCAGTGCGGCATGATCGACCGCGAAGGCAACACCATCGTTCCCTGCATCTACGACGACCTCGACTACCCCTCCTGCGGACGCATCTGGGCCATCCGCGACGGCCGCATCGGATATGTCGACATGCACGGCCGCGAAGTCATACCCTTCACCTACTTCAGGGCATCCACCTTCAGCGAGAACTGCGCCTGCGTCTACATCCAGCTCGACAGCTTTTTTGCAGCCTGCACATTCATCGACACTCTCGGCCGTCAGCTCTTCGAGCCTGTCTACCAGAACGTCACACCCTTCAACGAAGGCTACGCCCTTGTGCGCCGCTACGACCGCTGGGGCATGATCGACCATAGCGGCCGCGAAGTAGTCACACCGCAGTACGAGGTGATGACCACCAATGTCAACGGCAACTTCTTCGCCGGCGACAACGACGGCTGGGCCCTTTTCGACTATAAATTCTATCCACTCACCGACTTTGTCTACACCGACGCCACACCCAAAAGCGAGAACCGCATCGGTGTCAAGCGCAACGGCAAATACGGTTTCCTCGACCCCACAGGCCGCGAGGTAATACCCTGCATCTACGACGAGATAGGCCGCTTCGTCATGGGGCGCACCCTTGCCCGCAAGGGCGACAGCTACGGCATCATCGACACCCTCGGCAACATCATCCTCCCCTTCGAATACGAGAACCGCACCCCCAAGGGCATCAAATACATGTACTACGACAGCCTTGCCATGGTCGAGAAGGACGGCAAGATAGGCTTTGTCGACCTCGACGGCAAGCTCGTCATACCCTTCTACTTCGAGGAGGGCTATCCCTTCTCCGAGGGCCTTGCCTGCGTCAAATACAACGGCCTGTGGGGCTACATCACCACCACCGGCGAGGTCTTTATGCCCTTCGTCTTCCAGCACGCCTCGCCCTACCAATGGGGCCGTGCCGAAGTGGTCTATCAAGGCAACGTAAGCCGTGTCGACCGCAGGGGGAAATGCGTCAAAAACTGTAAAGGAGTAATAGCATGGAGAAACTGGGAAGAGTAGCATCGCATGCCGGCACGGTGCAAAGCGTCAAGAAAGGCTTCGTCGCCGTGCAGATCGAGGCCGTAAGCGCCTGCGCCACCTGTCAGGCACACGCCCACTGCGGCTTTGCCGAGTCGAAGAACAAGACCGTCGAGGTGCCGACCTCCGACTGGCAGCAGTATCGCGAGGGCGACGCCGTAACCGTACACATCGACGAGAGCCGCGGCATGCTGGCAGTATGGATAGCCTATGTGCTGCCAGCCTTGTTGCTGCTGGCCGTAATCATAGGCCTCAGCCTGGCCCGCATGCCCGAATGGGTCGTTGTCCTTGCCGCCTTTGCCGTCCTGGGCCTCTACATCCTCGTCCTCTACCTCCGCCGCCGCAAAGTCGAGTCACGCTTCACCCTCACCATATCCCCCAACAGCGAAGCCAACTCTTAACTCATAACTCATAACTCTTAACTGACATGCTCATCCTCGGCATCGACCCCGGCACCCGAATCCTCGGCTACAGTCTGCTCGACACCGACGACAACCAGATGAAGATTGTCGCCATGGATGTGCTCTACCTCCGCAACTTCCCCGACTTCAAAGACCGCATACGCCGCATCTTCGACTCCACCCTGCGCATCATCGACTCGTTCCACCCCGACCACCTGGCCATCGAGGCCCCCTTCTTCGGCAAAAACGTGCAGTCCATGCTCAAGCTCGGACGTGCACAGGGTGTGGCCATAGCCGCCGCCATGAGCCGCGACCTCTCCTACACCGAGTACGAGCCTTCTGTCATCAAGCAGCTTGTCACCGGCAACGGCAACGCCACCAAGGAACAGGTGGCCTCCATGCTGCGGGCCATCCTCCACTTCGACGACTCGCCCAAATATCTCGACGCCACCGACGCCCTTGCCGTGGCCTACACCTGCCACATGCAACTCTCCAATCCCCTCGCCGACCTACGCAGCCAGCTCTCTACAAAAAAGAAAACACATAAATCAGCCAAACAGCAATGGTCAGACTTCGTCAATCAAAACCCCGACATAGTTCAATAATCGTCGCCCTCCTTGCCATCACCTGCCTTATGGCAGCCTGCCATTTTGCCCCTGGCAACAAGCTCTTCGACCCACGGCAGGTGGCCTTCACTGCCACCTACAACCCGCTCTTCGACGGCCAGCTCTATCCCTCTATGCTCCTGGCCACCAACAACCAGCTCGACACCAAGAGGCCGACCCTCAACACCTTCTCCATAACTCTCACGGCACCTGCCGACAACTCGGTGCTCCGTGTCGTCGTCGATTCGTCGGCGCTCAACTACGTCACCATCTTCCAGGAAATACTCCCCCACCACGGCGAGGAATACACCTTCCAGCCGTCTATCAAGTGGAAATACGACGTCCTGCGCCGCCTGCGCCAGCCCGGAGCCGTCGACCTCACCTTCACCTGCTACATCAACGACGAGGAAGTCGACATCAAGAACCTGCACCTGGCCTACCGCACCGTCAACGAATGCCCCCTGTCGCTCTACTACCAAGGCGTCAACCACGACTTCCGCTGGCTCTTCGCCGCCTACGTCAACGAGGACCATCCCCAAATCGAGCAGATAATCACCGACATCATGGGCCAGGGCACCGTCCGCCGCCTCAACGGCTACCAAGGCACCGAGCGCAATGTCCGCGACCAGGTCTTCGCCGTGTGGTACTACGCCCTCGACCACGGCATCACCTATTCCTCCATCTCCTGCACCTCCAACCCCTCGTCGCGCGCCAACGTGCAGCACATACGCTTCTTCGACGAAGTCTATTCCTCGCGCCAGGCCAACTGCATCGACGCTTGCGTCTTCTTCGCCTCCATACTGCGCAAGATAGGCCTCAAGCCCGTCATCTTTGTCGAACCTTGCCACGCCTATCTGGGCTACTACACCGACAAGGGCCGCAAGAACATCTCGCTCCTCGAAACCACCATCACCTCGTGGGTCAACTTCCCCGAGCTGGAGCGCAACCTCGACGCCGACGGCCGGCTGACCGACGAGGATTTCAACAAGATACGCAAATATCTTTCCGACCAGGAGGCCAACCTCTACCTCAACGGCCGCATGAGCTTCACCGACCTCAAACGCTCCGTTGCGCGCAGCCTGTTCGACAAAGCCTCCGAATACGACCTTGAGACCTACAACACCAACCGTCTGCACTTTGCCGACACAGCGTCAATAACCTACCAGCAACTCGACATCGAGCAGCTCCGCAAACAAGTCCAACCCATCAACTAATCTCCCGCTTCGCGAAATCCTGGAAATCCTGGAAATCTTTAGATTATCTTAGATTTAACAAGATTTGCCGTTGCAAAAAAAATCTTGGAAATCTCATCCAACTCAAATATGGATTTCAAAGATTTCCAAGATTTCCGCCGTCAGGCGGGGGAAAATCATCTAATTTTCAGCTGCTGCCAGCCGTTCGAGTATTTGCCGTCGACAAAGCCTGAAATCTCCTGCCATTTGCCTTGCAGGGCGCTTTCCTTGTTCACCTTGCGCTCCACAGCCTCGTAGATGTCCTGGTAGGTGTAGCTGTCGAGCTGGCCTGCAATGCCCTTAATTTCCTTCAGCAGGAAATAGGTCAGGAAGCCGTGGTGCTGCGCGTCGAAGCTGAAGGCCGTCTTGTCGTTGGCGGCAGCCTGCATCACGATGGCGTCGCTGCTCTTGTTGCCTTTGCGCTTGGCCTTCTTGCCCTTGGCGTCGGCCACCACCTTGCGGTCGCTGCGCACCATCAGGGCGCCGTTACGCTGGTGCCCGTCGAAGCCGGCATCCAGTATCACCGTCAGGCGGTTCACGGGGTATGTCTCCCGCTTGCCCTTGCCCTTGAGCATCGAGCACAGGGTGTCGACCGAAAGACACTGCTGTGCAAACAGCTGCGCCTCCTTGCGGTTCAGCGCCACATCGTGCTTGGTGCATTCGGCTGCCTTCTTGGCCTTCTTCTTGCAGCAGCCCTTCTTGGCTCCGCCGAGGCTCTTGATATCGCTCACGTTCAAACGGTTCGGCACAATATAGGCAGCTCCGTCGAAATCCGAGAAGCCGTGACCGGCATAGTAGACGAAGATATTGGCCTGCGGCACCGGCGCCTCGCCGCCCTTCTCGGCCACAGCCTGCGACAGGTCGGTGAGCCAGTGCACGCCGTCGTTCAGTATCTCTGCCTTCGAGGCGTTGTTCAGCAGCTTCACCTGGCGCTCGGGGACGCCCAGAGCCTTCACAAAATACTGGCGCACCACCTCGCCGTCGTTGCCGGCATAGGGCACATCGGGCAGGAATGCGTTGTCGTAGTATTCGTTGGCAACTATCAGCACATAGGCGTTCTCATAGCTTGTCAGGCTCTGCGGGATGTTGAAGTCGACGTAGTCGTCCTGTATCTTGTCGGCGGTCATCAGCTCTATTGTCTCGCGGAAAGCGTCGTGCACCGTCAGCTCTAGGCTCGAGCGGCGGTAGTAGGCACCGGTGTCGGTATACGAGCGTGTTACGAACTGCCAGTCGTTCACCGTGCGGCTCAGGTTGCGCACGTTGCTCTCAAGGAAGTCTTTCACGCTCTGCGCCCTGACGTAGGCCAGCTGGCAGTTGTTGGTGATGCCGGTGGTGTCGACCGACAGGCGCAGCTGCTCGCCGTTGAAAGTCACAGGCATATAGCGGAAGTTGCCATAGCGGCCGTCGTAGGGGATGGTGCCTGCCAGCTCGGTGCCGTCGGTGGTGGAGAACACCTTGACCGAGACCTTCTTGCCGGCACGGAAAATATCGTCCAATTCCTTCTCTATAAACTTCTTGGTCAGCTTGCAGATGGCGCGCACGCTGTTCGACGAATCCCAGTCGTAGCGGCCCAGCGGGTAGTCGTCGGTCCAGCCCTCGAGGTGCTTGCAGTTGTACGAAATGTCGAACACATAGTTCAGCTCCGGCGTGCCGTCCTCGGCCTCGCCGTCGACCAACTGCGTGCGGATGCTGATATACGTCTCGTCGTACAGTTTCTCCTCGTTGGGCAGCGAAATAAGCATCTGCTCGGCCGAGCGCTGCATCGACTTCTGACGGTTCTGCACATCCTTCTTCAGGTACTCGCGGATAGCTGCCTGATACTCGCTGTTCAGCTGGGTTTCACCCTGTTGTGCCACAGCCGACATAGTCATCACGGCGCACAATAAAACCAATATTATCTTCTTCATAGAATATGATTTTTCGCTATTGAAATAATTTGCAAAAATACAAAAACTTTTGCACATGCAACAAAAAAGTTATTCCAGCGGCCATTCTTTCGGCCGTGGAGGAACCAACTATGTCAGCCCCAAAGGCGTGCCTCCGCCGCCTCCCCCCGTGCCGTCCCGGCCAGGCTGTCCGCGTACCACGTGGTTCGCAGGCTGCCAGCCTGCGGAAGTACCCCTCAACTCCTCACTCCTCATTCCTCCCTCCTCACTAAATTCCTCACTAAATTCCTCACTAAATTCCTCACTCCTCACTCCACACTCCTCACTAACAACGCTGCCAGCGTATATGGTCTCGCTCCATTCGCCTTCTTCGTTGACAACCATGCCGTAGAGGTGCACCTCGTGGCCGGCGTAGCTGTCGGGCAAGGCCACGGTAATCTTCCGTGTGCGGCGGTAAACAGGCGCAGCCAGG
>JAFXUY010000078.1 GCA_017524785.1 Bacteroidales bacterium
AAGGAGGGGAAGGTGTCGTTGAGTTCGCGGCGCGACTTGGCGGCGATGGTGTCGAGCACCAGCGACGACTTGCCCGACCCCGACACGCCCGTCACCACGGTAATCTGTCCCTTGGGAATGCTCACGCTGACATGCTTGAGGTTGTTCTCCGTGGCGTCGCGGACGATGATATGGTCGAAAGGGTGGGGGAGTGTAGATTGCATGGTTGAATGAATTAAAGGTTAAGAAACCACCGAAACGGTGCTGCTGGAGTTGTTTCCTTCCTGGTTTACCTGAATCTGTATGGGGATGCGTTCGCGCAGCTCTTCGACGTGGCTTATGATGCCCACGTGGCGGCCCGAGGTGGTGTGGAGCGTCCGCAGGGTGTTGATGGCGTTCTGCAGCGGCTCGCCGGAGAGGGTGCCGAAGCCTTCGTCGATGAACAGCGTGTCTACGGCCAGTCGCTGCCCTATGTCGCTGAGGGCCAAAGCCAACGACAGCGACACAAGGAAGCTCTCACCGCCCGATATCGTGCTCGCCGCGCGGGTGGCATATCCTTGGTAGGCGTCTTCTATCAGTATTACAAAAGTGCCTGGCAGCACCTTCAGCGTATAGCGGTCGGTCAGCGTCTTCATATAGCTGTTGGCGGAGTGTATGAGGCTGCCCAGTACGTAGCTTTGGGCTATCTTCCTGAATTTGCTTCCGGTGGCATCGCCGATGAGTTGGTTGAGGCGCGACCATTTCTGGTAGTCGGCATCGAGTTTGCCTGCCTCCTCTATGAGCAGTCCGAGCTGTTTACGGTTTTCCTGGTCGGTTTTCAGTTCTTGGTCGACGGCACCCTTTTTCTCGGAGATGGCGCTCATGGTTAGGTCGTTGCCGGCGATGCGTTCATTCAGGCTGTCTGCGGTCTCCTCGTCGCCGATTTCGGGTTTTGCCTGGCGGTGCTCCTCTAGCCGCCTGACGGCTTCGTCCACGATGGCTTTCTTGGCCAGGACGGTGCTGGTCTTGCGGGGCAGGTCGGTTGTGGATGTCGGAACCGTCGGCGCAAGCGTTTCCCATGACGGCATCTGCCGCTGTATCTCTTCCACCACTTCTCCGGCCTGCTTGCAGTCGGTTGCCAGCTGCGCCAGGCGCCGGTCCAGTTGTTGCCTCCTCTCCAGGGCCGAGTTGTAGACGCCGGCCTTCTGTTTCAGCTCGGCGGCAAACTGTCCGGGCTGCGTTCTCCAGTCCGCATCCCATTGTCCCGTGATGATGGTCGAGGCTTTCTGTTCGGCAACGTCCACTTCCTCCTTCTTTGTCTTCACAATCCCTTCGGCAATGCCAATCCTGCCCTTGCAGTCCTTAATCGCCTGTTGCGCCTTGTCCTCGGCCTGCTTCAGTTTTTCCAACGCTGCATGCTGGCTTTCCAGTGTGCGCCGCAGCTCTTTGATGGCGCTCTCTGCCTTCTCGCCTTCTGCTATCATCCCCTCTGTCGCTTTCAACGCCGATTCGGTCCGCGTCCTCAGCTCTTCCAGTTTCTTGATGGCCTCCCCGTCCTTTGCGTCCACTCTGCATTTGCTGCACGCGGCAATCACCGCCGCAACGGCATTCTCTACCGACCGGTCCTTGCCGAATGCGTCGGCGGCCTGCCGGTATGAGTCTGTGGCACTTTTTATCTCTGCATCGGTCTTGTTTTTCTTCTCGGCAAGCTCGTTGTAGGCTTTCTCGGCATCGTCGTAGGCTCTTTTCAGTTCGTTCACCAGACGTGCCAGCTCCTCCTCGTGGGGCAGCTCGCCGCTTATCACCTGTCGGCACACCGGGCACAGGTCTCCAGTGTGCAGGTTCTGGCGCAGCGTTCGGGCGAACTTGTCTATCGTGTCCTTCTGCCTGTCGAGCATTGCCCGGCAAGCCTCCATCTTCACCTTGGCGGTGTCGACTTGCGGCGCCAGAGTGTCCGACTCCTTCTGTCGCTTCTCGATACCCGCCATGGTCTCTTTCAAGGCTTGCGCTTGGGTGGCCCTGCGTTCGCGCTCCCTCTTCAGCGTCGCTATGCGGTCGTAGGTTGTTGCTATGTCGTTCAGCAGTTCCCTGTCGTTGTCGCGCTGTTTCCTCAAGTCGTTGAGGTGCAGGTTGTCCAGCGCCTTTTCGCGTTCCTTCAGCCCCGTGGTCAGCTTGTCGTAGGCCTCTTGCGCATCTTGGGCCTCCTTGTGCGCCTTGTCGAGCGCAGGCTGCAGGGTTTCTGTCAGAAGTTTGCTCTCCCTGACTATGTTGGTTTGTTCGTCGCTTATCTTCCTTCGCCCCAAGGCTATCGAGTCCATCAGGCTGTAGATGGCCTGCCAGCTCTCGTACACCGCTTTCCGCTCGCTCTCGCTGTCGAGGTATATGGCTGTGTCGCCGATTGCCTTTTCCAGGTTGACTTTTTCCTGCCCGGCCGATTTGTACACGCCAAGCATCTCGCGGTATTCTGCGGCGAGGGCCTCGGTGGCGCTGCCGACGGCTTTTGTCAGTTCGTCGAGGGTCTTGATCCATTGCAGCTTGGCTCTGTCAGTTTCAACGGCAGCCTTGAGTCCGCTCAACTGCTCTTCGATGGCTGCTATTTCGGCTTTTTTCGCGGATATCTCCTCGTCGGTCAGTGTCTTTATGCCTTGAATCTTATTTTGCGCATCGATCTTCAGTTCTTTCTTCCTTGATGTTATGCTGTACACTTTTTCGCCGACCTTTGCATAGGTGTCCATGCCTGTTATTTTCTCCAATATCTCGGCTTTGTCGTCGTCTTTGCTGTTGAGGAACAGTGTGAATTCGCCCTGTGCCAGCAGTGTGGTGCGTCGGAACTGCTTGAAGTCAAGTCCGATGGCGTCCTTGATTTTTTCTTTGATTGTCTGGTCCAGGTCGTAGACGATTCCAGAATCCAGGTCGGTCAGCGTCCACTCTTTGCCTTTGAGTTTACCGGTCTTGGTGCGCCTCACGCTCCAGGTGGCTTCGTAGTGTTCGAGGTTATTACCTGTAAAAGTAAGCTTTGCGTATGCCTCGACGCTGTTGCGGCGCATCAGTTGACAGGGGTCGTCGATAGAGAGTTGTTTCCCCGCATCTTCTGTTTTGCCCTGCATGTGTGTTCCGCTCAACCGTGGGGTGTCGGCGTAGAGTGCAAGGCAGATGGCGTCAAGTATGGTCGATTTGCCGGAGCCTGTCTTGCCTGTAATCAGGAACACCTCGCTGTCGGCCAATGGCTGCGCCTCGAAGTCTATCGTGGCATCTTCTATCGACGCGATATTGTGAATGGTCAGTTTCTGCAGTTTCATTGTTCCGTCCTCCCTTATCTGTTGTTTCGCGAATCATCGTCCACCATCTTTATTGCTTCGTTGAACATGGCTGTCAGCTCTTCGTCGAAATTGACGCCAATGTATTCGGCATAACGTTTTGCTATCTCGATGGGTTCCTCTGATTGGAATTCCTGTACCGTCAGTACCTTGGCCTCGCTCTCGCCGGCATTTTTCCGTTTGGCGTTGATGTTGCAGAATCGGCATTGTTTCCCGTTGGTCAGCTTCGCCGCCTCTTCGGTGGCCTCTACCGGCAGGAAGTCGTCGATTTCCACGTTGAGGCGTATGTAGGCCGGGATGTCGTCGGGAAATTCCATGAGTAGCCTCTTGGCCTCATCCCATGATGCAAATCCCTCGGTGGGAAGTGTCACCAATGGACGGGGATTCACAATGTCTATTATCTCCACTTTGGGGGAGGCGCCATGAGACTCAACAGTCACCAAACTCACCGAGTGGTTGAAGTTTTCGTCGAAGCTTACGGGTATTGGTGTGCCGCAGTACCGTACGTTGTGCTTGCCGCTGTGAATGAACTGCTCGTGGTGTATATGGCCCAATGCCAGATAGTCGTAGCCATCGCCCATTTGCGACAGGTCGGCCGAGTCGATACCGCCAACGGTGTACTCCGTAGCTTGTTCGTGCCCCTTGAAATCGCAGCCCCTTACCGTTGTGTGTGCAGTCATCACCACCGGCAGCCCGTTGCTGTTTCGCTCCGCCACATTGTCGAGCAGTTGCTGGAAGATGCCGTCGGGCAGGTTGCGCTCGTTTACGTATGGAATGGCCACGATGTATCCCTTGCCGGGTATTTCGACGATATGCCCGTCCGGATTATCTTTTTCCAGCTGCCCTATGGCATACACCTTCAGCGCCTGCCAGGGGGTCTTGAATATCTCGTGCTTCGAGCCGCTGTCGTGGTTGCCGGCGGTCATCACTATCGTCATCTGCGGGTGTGCTTCGTGCAGTCTTACCATTCCTTCTGTAAGCATCCTTTGCACGGCAGCCGATGGCTGCGAGGTGTGGTAGATATCCCCGCACAGCAGAAATACATCAGGCTGGTACTTTTCCACGATGGCTACCATTTGATTCAGCATGGCCTGCTGTTCCTCGGTCCTGTCATAGCCGTATAAGGTATGTCCGAGATGCCAGTCGCTGGTATGTAAAATCTTCATGGGAATATAATAGTCTGTCGTTTCTAGGTAATTATATAACGACAAAAAGACTCTTTTATTACAATGAATCCCCAATAAAAAAATGAACTATAAACTAAAAACGATTTAAATACACTTTAGTGACTCTGAAATTACGGTACAAAAAAAGAGCGCTGATTTCAGCGCTCTTCTTGCTCCCCCTGAAGGACTTGAACCTTCGACCCCCTGATTAACAGTCAGGTGCTCTAACCAACTGAGCTAAGGAGGAATCTCCTTGATTTCTAATTTCTGATTTCTTATTTCTAAGTGTCAGTTTTTCTCTCGAAATCGGGTGCAAAAGTACAACCTTTTTCCGAACTGACAAAATAATTTTTTAAAATATTTTTTATCCTGTTGCTAATATTCTGTAATATCGGTCGATACGAGTCTTAGATTTTCTATCAGGTCGGAGGCTATGAGGCTCGATTCCGACTGTTTTTCTATAGCTATGTCGCCTGTTTTGCCATGTGTTTCCACCGCTCTGCATGTTATTTCGTAGGCTTTTGCGTGCAAGTGGTTGGAACAGAGCATACCAAGCAGTATTCCGGTCAGCACGTCGCCGCTGCCGGCGGTGGCCATCCCGGCGTTGCCGGTGTGGTTCTCATACACTTGTCCGTCAGGGTTGTATACGCATGTATGGTGTGCTTTCTTGACGATGGTTAGGCTGTGCTTGGCAGCCATCGCTGTTGGGTCGGCCTTGCCAAACAGACGTTCGTATTCGCGTGCGTGTGGGGTGATTATTGTTCCTTTGGCCAACGGCAGCCAATCGGGATGTATGGCGAGGATATTGAGGGCGTCGGCATCCAATACCAGCGGAGTGTCTGCGGGACGTTGCATGAGAAGTTGCCGCAGGGCTTCGGCGGTGGCGGGGTCGGTGCCGATGCCGGGTCCGACGGCGATGGCGGTATAGCGGTCGAGGTGTTCGGGCACGGTGGTGAAGAGGGTGGGGAGGCATCGATGCTCACCATAGCTTCGGGGAAGGCCGTCTGCATGGGGTCGACGCAACTCGAGGGCAGGTGCACCGACACAAGTCCGCAGCCACTCCTTAGTGCGGCACGTGCCGCGAGGATGGCGCAGCCCATCTTGCCGTAGCTGCCTGCTATCAGCAGGGCGTGACCATAGTCGTGTTCGGTGGTCTCTTGATTTCGCATATATAATAAAACGCCGCCACAGGATTTATATTGCCTGTGGCGGCGTTTTGTTGTTTAGAAGTGCCGATCAATCGGCGGTTCCGACGGCGCCATCCTCGGGACGGAGGGTGACAGCGACGTAGTTGTTGAGGTTGATATACTTCTTGGCGATGGCCTTGATGTCCTTGACGGTGACGGCTTTGACCATGCGGTCGTAGTCGTTGACCACGTAGTCGCGGCTCTCGTTGTAGCGGTAGCTGCCGCTGATCTGGCCGAGCCAGAAGCTGTTGTTCTGTTTGGCTTTGCCGCGGTTGACAATCATCTGCTCCTGGACTTTGCTGAGGGTCTTCTGGTCGCAGCCCTTCTTGATGTACTGCTTCAGTATCTTGATACAGTCTTTCTCAATCTTCTTGGCCTTTTCGGGGTCGCAGCCGATGTAGAACTGCCAGCTCACCTGGCCTTCGGGGCTAATCTCATAGTCGCAGCCGGCACTGGGGCTGTAGGCGTCGCCGTTCTTCTCGCGGATAATCTCGAGAGTGGTCATGCCGAGGGCGTCGCCAAGCTCCTGGATGGCGATACGGGTCTGCGGGTCGAGCTCGTTCACGTTGACGTTCATCTGGCCGGTTATCAGGAGCATGCCCTGCTTCTCGATACCCTTGACGGCTTCGGCGTGCTGGATGCCTTCAGCGAACTTCGGGTTGCGGTTGATGAACTTCTCGCCGTGCTGCTTGCCGTTGACAGGCAGGTGGTTGAGGTACTTGGCAATGAGGTCGACATCCTTGTCGCTCACGTTGCCGACGAAGAAGAATATCTGGTCGCCGGCATCGGCAAAGCGCTCGCGGTAGATTTCATACATGCGGTCGAGGTTGAGGCTGCGAACCTTCTCCTCAGAGGGGATGACCACGCGGCGTTTGTCGTTGGGGAAGGCGGTCTTGTAGTAGGTCTCGATGAAGGCCACCTGCGGGTTCTCGCGGATGAACTTGACCTGCTGGATGGTATTCTCGATGTTGCGCTCGTAGGCTTCCTGGTCCTTGCGGGGAGCGGTGTAGTAGAGGTTGACGAGCTGCAGGGTCGTCTCGAGGTCCTTGGGCGAGCAGCTGCCGCTGAATCCCTGGCTCTCATCGTTGATGTTGGGGCTGATGCTGAGGTTCATGCCTTTGAGCTTCTTGTTGAGCTGGGTGGCGCTGAAGTTGGCAATACCGCCTGCGTCGATGAAGCTGGCGGCGTTCTGGGCCTGGTAGGCCTCTTTGTCGTCGTAGAGCGAGCTTCCGCCGAGGGCGAACGAGCTGATGATAATCTCGTCGGCCTTATAGTCGGTCTTCTTCACAACGAAACGGACACCGTTGGGGCAGGTGTACTCGGTGTAGTCGAGCACGCTGTTGGTCTTGCTGACTTTGGCCTTCACGTCCTTGACATCCTCGGCGAAGAGGGGCTCGTCTTTGAAGTTGTCGACCCAAGGCTCGGTCTTGATGTTGCGGATGCTCTTGATAATGTCAGTGGCTTCCTTCTCGGTGGGGACTTTGAAACCTTCTTTCTCGGGAGCGGTCAGGTAGAAGACGATGTTCTCGTCGGTAATCCAGCTGCTGACGAGCTTGTTGCACTCCTCGAGGGTAATCTCGGGGATGAACTCCTTGGCATATTTCCATTCCTGGCGGATGCCGGGGCAGGGCTCGTTGTCGAGGTAGTGGTTGGTGTACTCGTCGGCGAGGCTGTTGGTCTGGGTCTTGTTCTCCTCCTTGGCCAGCTTGGTGTAGGTGCTGAGGAGGTCTTCTTTCTGGCGGTCGAGTTCGGCCTGCAGGAAGCCGTGGTCGTCAATCTGTTTAATCACTTGCAGCAGCAGCTGGGCAGTCTCCTCGATGCGGTTCTCCTTGGGAGCGGCACCGACCTCGAAGACGTCGATTTCACGGCCGAGGAAGCCGCTGTGGCCACCGTTGGCATACATCATGGGGGCGGTGGGCTTCTGGCAGATGTCGCTGAATCGCTCGTTGATCATCATGCCGATGAGGCTGCGGACAAGCATCTGACGGTAGTCGCCGACGGTGCCGTTGTGGGCTTTCTTGTGTTTCCAGAAGATTTCGAGGGTGGCACTGGTGGCCTCCTTGTCGGTGGCGATGGCCACAAGGGGCTCCTTGTTGTCGGGGATGGCGTAGCTCAGACGGGGCAGCTTCTCCTTGCCGAGGAACTGGTGACTGCTGAACACGTCTTTCACCTTCTGCTCCATGGCAGCGGCGCCCTTCTTGCCGGCGTACTCGTAGTTGTCCATGTCGCCAACGATGACGATGGCCTGCAGGTCGGGACGGTACCAGTCGTTGAAGAAGTCGACGATGCTCTGGCGCTCGAAGTTCATGATGACCTCTTCCTTACCGATAGGCAGACGGTCGGCATAGCGCGAGCCTTTGAGCATGGTGGG
>JAFXUY010000079.1 GCA_017524785.1 Bacteroidales bacterium
CGAGGTTGCCGATATGCAATATGTCGTTGTCATTGATTTCCTGCACTTCCAGGTCACTCATATTGTCGACGGCAAAGCCCATCAGCGAGCCGTAGGCCTCGGCCTGACTGAGCAGTTTGCGCCCCTCGGTGTGCATGGCGACGGGCAGGTGCCAATGCTCGCAGCACTGCCGCAGGCCTGCGATGTGGTCCACGTGGGCGCGGGTCAAAAGGATTTGGGTCACTGTGAGTTGCTCCTGCTCGATATACTGTGTCAGCTGCGCATCCTCGAACGAAGCTTCGCAGGCCGGGTCCACGATGGCGCACTGCTTGGTGGCTGTATCAATAATGAGGTAGCAGTTTACCTCGAAGTGATTGAATGTGAATTGCTTTATCATAGTTGTTTGGTAAATCAACGGAGTACTTCGATGACACCTTGGCGGCGCACGAGGCCGTAAGGACTACGTGCCAGGAAGCGGTAATAGTATGTGCCGTCGGGACAGCGAGGGCTGTTGGGGTCCCAGAACTGCTCGTGGCGTTTGATGTCGCGGGCATGGAATACGAGCTTTCCCCAGCGGTCGTATATCCATAGCTCATTGACAGAATACAGCCCTATCTCGACCAGGTTCACCACCTCCCAGCGGTCGTTGACACCGTCGCCGTTGGGGGTGACCAGATTGGGAAAATCAAGCCATGCGGTGACTATCTCGATTGCATGTTTCACGGTGTCGATGCAGGTGTGAATCAGTGTGTCGTGTTGCTGGGTAAGGTAGGCCACGAGTTGCACTTCCACTTCGCCGGGCGTGGTGTAACCCGACCAGTGATAGACAGGCTCGTGGGCGTTCAAGCTGTCGTACTCGGTGCTTTCAGTCCCTCTGGGTATAAGCCACATCCACTGACAGCTATCGGGCTGCGATTGGTTGATTAGCTGCACTTCCGGCGATATGTCGGCAGGATGTGCCGGGGTCCAGATGAACTCGGCGGTCGGGGAGGGGAACACCACCACGGGCCATTGTATCGTGTCGTTGCAGCCTCCGGGGCTGGTGGCGATGAGCGTCAGGGAGTCGGTGTGGATAAGAAATGATGTGTCGTTGAACGAGAACTCCTCGTTCCGCACATATCCCTGCTCGCCAAACAGGGACCACTGCCAAGCGGTGCTCCTCTCAGTCGAGTCGACGACATACAACGTCTGGTTGCTGCAGATGACGATGGGGAGGGTGTCGGACCAGTGCTGCTGGTCGATGCTATGCAGGACATGGAGGGAGAAGGTGCTGTCGCGCAGGGCGAGTGTTACATGTACCAACGAGTCGCAGCCGTCGACTGAGGTCAGCAAGGTGTCGAACGTCGTGGGACCGCCGTAGTCGATGCCGCCCCATTCGAAAGGACTTCCGGGACAAATCACCACGGTGTCGGTCACCTCGTAGGTCAGCGCTTCGACGGCCACGAGCGTCACTGTGCTGTCGGCGCCGTGGCTGTCGGTGAGCGTAAAGGTGACGCTGTCGGGTCGGGTGAAGGTGTAGCCCTGCCAATCGACGGGCCAGTTACCGGGGCATACGCGGTGCTCTATGCGGATGTCTTGGTTGGGCCACACATGCAGGTGGAGGGTTAGGGCGGTGTCGCAGCCGTTGGCGGAGGGCAGGATGAGTGTGGTATCGCCACCGGCGGTGAAGGTAATCCCGTGCCAAGTGTAAGGTAGCTGGTTCTCCACCACAGTGTCTCGCTCCCATCGTTGCGGCCGCGCTAAGGCCCATCGCGAGATGGTGTGGCTACATCCAGGGTTGAAGCGGTCGGTCAGCTCACAAAAGTAGTGTGTTGAATCGGTGGCTACGGTGATGCTCTGCTCGGTACTGTAGGTGGATGTCTCGCCGTCGCGCCACCAGCGGTAGTTGAAGCCGTAGGGCATGGTGAAGGTGACGCTGTCGTCTGTCGTGCAGCTGTCGATATGGGCGTCGCGTTTGAGGCATTCGAAGTTGTAGTAGGCGTAGCACCAGCGGTTGTTGACGGCACCGTCGCAGGTGGTGACACGCAGGTGTAGCCGCTGCCCGTGGTAGGGGCTGAGGTCGAAGGCCATGCCGGTGAAGTTGCGCCGCTTGTACATGCTGTTCATCTCGTCCCAGCCTGCGGTGTCCCAAGCATCGATGTAGAACTGGTGGCAAGGTGAAAGAGTGTCGTCCATCAGTTCGATGCGGAACCATGCGGGGTGCAACGTGTCGCTGCGGTGGGCCTCCTCTGGGCCTTGAAACGTGCCGAAGGCCATTGCGACAGTGTACTTCATCACCAGGATGTCACTCTCATTGGTGTCGACTGTAATGGTGTATAGCATGGAAGCTGACTCCCAGTCGCCCAAGCGGTTGCCGAGACGCAGGGTGCTGTTGTCGCCAGGCGGTATGGTACGTTGGAACACCATCATGCCTCCACCGTCGCTGCCGGGGTTGGTGTTGATGGCATGGGAGCCGGCGAAGATGCCGGTGACGCCTGGAGCGCTGGTGGTGGAGGTGCCTGTGTGGAGGTATGGCTCCACGGGCGTGCCATAGTACGGCACGGCCATCGAGGAGTTGATGTCGGTGGCGTCGAGGCACGCCCCTTCGCGATAACGGCGGATATAGATCTCGCTGTATGGCTGTATCGGCATACAGCCAGAATAAGGGCACTGGGCGATAAGGCCGGCATTGAAGCTTTCGTAATAGTTGCGGGCGAAGGTGAATCTGTTGTCGTTGACATTGTAAGGGGTGGTCCAGTTGAGGGTGAGCGTGACCGTAGGATTGCCAGCCGACTCCCATTCCAAGCGCACCGAATCGGCGCAGTTCTCGGCCACCCGCAGCCCCCAGGCAGAGCAGGGCTGCGAGGTGAGGTGCATGTCGTCGAGCCAGAAGGTGCCGTCGTTGCAGAAGAGGTCGTGCCCGAAGAAGGCGATGCGGGCACCGGTAGGCACCGACGAGAGGTCGACAGCCGCAAAATGCCATTGCTGCTGCCAGCCGTGCAAGGTATCCAACACATGGAATGTAGTGCTGTCGGTGGCGTCGGTCAGGTAGCCCACTTCGAAGAAGTCGGTATTAAGATGGAGATAGTACCAGAAGGTGAGCCACACGCTGTCGGCGGAGTAGTTGATACCCTCGTCGGGCATGATGGTGTAGCAGGTGACGCCATTGTTCCTCAATGCTTTGTTGCCCGTGTGGGCGGTGTTGTCGTAGGCATCGATACCCACATAGTGGAAGTCGAGGTTGGGCAGCGCGCCCCAGCCCGTGGGCCGTGTGTTGCCCTGTACGTCCTCGAAGTCGTAGCAAATATCAACTTGCCCCCATGCCGACACTGTGGCCAGCATGAGGGCAAGCATTGCTATCAGTCGAAGACGCATGGCATTGGGCTTTATCCGTTCAGCCAGGCGTCAAATTGTTCCCGTTTGAGGGCGGGTATGTCAAGTTTCAGCTTCTTGCGCATGCCGCCGAGGTCGTTGAAGAGCTTGTTGGGATTGGCGGCTTTCAACTGCTCGTAGGTCTTGACGCCGGCCTTCTGCAGCACGGGCACCCAGGCCTCGTCGACGCCGTGGGCGGTGAGGTCGGCACCTTCGTCTTCGGTCGACTTCTCGTGCAC
>JAFXUY010000080.1 GCA_017524785.1 Bacteroidales bacterium
CATGCGGAAGTAGTTCTGCAGCGTGATGGTGGCGTAGGTCTGCGTCGCGGCTTCGACCTTGGCGTTCTCCTTGGCCTCGACAGCCTGGTGCAGGCCGTCGATCCACCGACGTCCTTCCATGATACGGCCCGTCTGCTCGTCGACGATCTTCACCTGGTTGTCCTCGGTGAGGATGTAGTCCACGTCGCGCACAAAGAGCGTGTAGGCCTTAAGCAGCTGGTCTACGGTGTGTACGCGCTCGCTCTGCACGGCGAAGTCGCTGTATATCTTCTCCTTGGCGGCGGCCTTCTCTTCGGCGCTCAGGCTCTCGTTCTGCTCCACCTCGGCAATGGCGCTGCCGATGTCGGGCAGCTGGTAGAAGTTGGGATCCTCGCCGAGGGCGGTGAGGAAGTCCATACCCTTGTCGGTGAGCTCCACCTGGCGGTTCTTCTCGTCGATGACGAAGTAGAGGTCGTCGTCGATGATGTGCATGTATTTGTTCTGCTCCTGCATGTAGAAGTTCTCGGTCTTCAGCAGGATGCTCTTGATGCCGGTCTCCGACAGGTATTTGATCAAGGCGTTGTTCTTGGGCAGGCCGCGGTAGCAGCGCAGCAGCTGCTTGGCGCACTCGTCCTCGGGCTTGGGGTCGGGGTTGGCGGCCAGGCCTTTCTTGGCCTCGCCCAGCAGCTGGGTGACCAGCGTGCGCTGTGCGTTGTATATCTTCTCGATGGTAGGCTTGAAGCGGTAGAACTCCTGCTCGTCGTCGTCCTTGCCCGTGGGGCCGCTGATGATGAGGGGGGTACGGGCATCGTCGATAAGCACCGAGTCGACCTCGTCGACGATGGCGTAGTTGTGGCCGCGCTGCACCAGCTCTTCGGGGTTGCGGCTCATGTTGTCGCGCAGGTAGTCGAAGCCGAACTCGTTGTTGGTGCCGTAGGTGATGTCGCAGTTGTAGGCACGCTTGCGCTCCTCGCTGTGGGGTTCCCACTTGTCGATGCAGTCGACGGTGAGGCCGTGGAACTCGAAGAGCATGCCCATCCACTCGGAGTCGCGCTTGGCCAGGTAGTCGTTGACGGTGACCACGTGCACGCCTTTGCCGGGCAGGGCGTTGAGGTAGACCGGGAGCGTGGCCACAAGGGTCTTACCCTCGCCGGTGGCCATCTCGGCAATCTTGCCGCTGTGCAGCACGGCGCCGCCGATAATCTGCACGTCGTAGTGCACCATGTCCCACGTAATCTCGTTGCCGCCGGCCACCCAGTGGTTCTGGTAGTAGGCGCGGTCGCCGTCGAGGGAAATCGAGGCGTGCGTGGCCGCAAGGTCGCGGTCGTGCTCGGTGGCCGTCACCTCCACCACGCTGTTGGTGGCGAAGCGCTTGGCGGTCTCCTTCACCACGGCGAAAGCCTCGGGCAGTATCTGGTCGAGCACCTTCTGGGTCTTCTCGTAGCTGTGCTTCTCCAGCTCGTCGATGCGCTTGTAGAGCTGCTCCTTCTCCTCGACGGGCATGTCGTACTCGTCCTCGATGCGCTGGCGCAGCTGTGCCAGCTCGGTCTCCTCGGCCTCGATGGCCTTGGCTATGCGCTGGCGGAATTCTATGGTCTTGCCGCGCAGCCCGTCGTTGTCGAGGGCCGCTATGGAGGGATAGACTGCAAGGGTGGCGTCGAGCAACGGCTTCACCTCCTTGAGGTCGCGCTGCTTCTTGTCGCCGAAAATCATGGTCAGGAAATTAGCCATATACTATTCGTGATTCTTGTTTCTTACTTTTCTTGTTATTAATACATTGCGTGCGCACCGATGCGCATTATAAAAGTGCAAAGTTATAAAAAAAACATTTACTGGCAAAATAAAAATGTCTCCGTCCTCAAAAAAAAGCGCCTCTGCACCCACTTCATGTCAGCAAATTCCGTGCCAACAGGTATCAAGTGGCTGTATTCTACGGTAGTTGTACAGTGTTTCTTCGGTATTTCTTCAGTGGCTCACCGAAGAAATACCGAAGAAATACCGAAGAAATACCGACGATATGGGTGACCTGACATCCTCCAAGGCGATTTCAGGGAGCACTCATCTTCAATCGTTTACCGATTGTTCTTCGATTGTTCTTCGATAGGCTATCGAAGAACAATCGAAGAACAATCGAAGAACAACCGAAGAACAGAGGTAGTCATCTGCCACCGGCGAGCGTCATTCGGCGAAGAAATCTTTTTTATTTTCTATATTTATAATTAATTTTTGTATATTTGCATTTTGCACCGACATGTGCTTTTTAAAAGTAGAAACTTGAATATAAATTTATTATGCGAAGAATAACATTAGACGAGGTGGCGAAAATCCTTTTCTCAGGCGCCAAGCTTACGCTAGGTGCCGACGAAATCAAGGAGGTGGAGGACTGCCATCGTTTTCTGAAAGACTTTGCCGCCGAGAAGGTAATCTACGGCATCAACACCGGCTTCGGCCCCATGGCGCAGTGGCGCGTGGACGACAAGTATCTGGCCGACCTGCAGTATAACATCATCCGCAGCCACTCGACGGGTGCCGGCGAGCCGCTGGCCGACGTATATGTGAAGGCCGCCATGGTGGCTCGCACCACCAACCTGATGCAGGCCCGCTCGGGCGTGCACCCCTCGGTGGTGAAGCTCCTGGCCGAGTTCATCAACCGCGGCATCTACCCCTTCATCCCGCAACACGGCTCGGTGGGTGCCAGCGGCGACCTGGTGCAGCTGGCGCATATAGCCCTGACGCTTATCGGCGAGGGCAAGGTGCACTACAAGGGCGAGTGGCGCCCCAGTGCCGAGGTGATGAAAGAATGCGGACTGGAACCGCTGAAGATATACATCCGCGAGGGCCTCTCGATAACCAACGGCACGTCGGTGATGACCGGCGTCGAGACCGTCAACCAGCTCTACGCCGAGCGCCTGCTCGAGCACTCGCTGCTGGCAGCGGTGTGGATGAACGAGATTGCCGCCAGCTATGACGACTGGATGGCCGAGGAACTGAACGGCGTGCGCCGCCAGCCCGGCCAGCAATACACGGCCCGCCGCATGCGCGAGCTGGCCAAGGGCAGCCAGTGCCTCACCAAGCGCGAGCACCACCTCTACAGCGAGGAGCAGAAAGGCAAGACCTACTTCGAGCACAAGGTGCAGGCCTACTACTCGCTGCGCTGCACGCCGCAGATTCTGGGCCCCGTTTACGACACGCTGATGTACAGCCGCGGGGTGCTCGAGAACGAGTTCAATTCGGCCTGCGACAATCCCATCGTCGACCCCGTGGCCAAGAACGTGTTCCACGGCGGCAACTTCCACGGCGACTACATATCGCTCGAAGCCGACAAGGTGAAGATTGCCGTCACCCGACTGGCCATGACCGCCGAGCGCCAGATGAACTACCTGTTCCACGACCGCATCAACGGCATCCTGCCGCCGTTCCTCAACCTGGGCACCCTGGGCCTCAACTACGGCATGCAGGCCTGCCAGTTCACCGCCACGAGCACCACGGCCGAGTGCCAGACCCTGTCGATGCCCAACTATGTGCACAGCATTCCGAACAACAACGACAACCAGGACATCGTCAGCATGGGCACCAACAGCGCCCTGCTCTGCAAACGCGTCATCGACAACGCCTACCAGGTGATGGCCATCCACATGATAGCCCTGGCCCAGGCCACCGACTGCCTGAAGAAGGCTGACAAGCTGTGCCCCGCCTCGAAGGCCATGTACGACAAGGTGCGCGCCATCATCCCGCTGTTTGTCGAGGACACGCCCTTCTACGAAGAGATAGCCAACGTCGAGAAAATGCTGAGGAGTTAATTTAATGGATAAGAACGGCGAATTATGCGAATTAAACGAATTATCGGGGTTGAAATTATTAACGAATTACTCGAATTCTAGGGTCAATAATTCGAGTAATTCGCCCAAAATTGACCTGCGTAGCAATTCGTAAAATTCGTAAAATTCGCCGTTAAAAAAGAGAACAATGGAATTTGCATTAGTGACAGGAGGATCGCGCGGCATCGGACGTGCTGTGGCCATGAGGCTTGCGGCCGACGGGATGCCGGTGGTCATCAACTATAAGAGCAACAGCGCCGCCGCCGAGGAGACCAAGCAGGCTATCGAGGCCGCCGGTGGCGTGTGCGAGCTGCTGCCGTTCGACACCTCGGACCCCAAGGCCATCGAGGCCGCCATGGAGCAGTGGCAGGCCGCGCACACCGACGACTATATATCGGTGCTGGTGAACAACGCCGGCATACGCCAGGACAACATCATGGTGTTCATGACCGACGAGCAGTGGCACTCGGTGCTCGACACCACCCTCAACGGCTTCTTCTACCTGACGCGCCGCGTGGTGAAAGACATGATGACCAAACGCAAAGGCCGCATCGTCAACGTGGTGTCGCTTTCCGGCCTCAAGGGCATGCCCGGCCAGACCAACTACAGCGCCGCCAAGGCCGCCGTCATAGGCGCCACCAAGGCACTGGCACAGGAGGTGGCACCCCGCAAGGTGACCGTCAACGCCGTGGCCCCCGGCTTCATCGCCACCGACATGACCAAAGACCTCGACGAGGGCGAGCTGAAGAAACTTATCCCCATAGGCCGCTTCGGCAAGCCCGAAGAGGTGGCCGCACTGGTCGGTTTCCTCGCCTCGAAGGAGGCTGCCTACATCACCGGCCAGATAATATCCATAAATGGCGGGTTATACACCTAACAGGAAATCTCCCCGCCTGACGGCGGTAATCTATAAATCTATTGGATTTCTGGATTTCGCCGAAGGCGGGAGAAAAGAGTAAACAAGACAATGAGAAGAGTAGTAATCACAGGAATCGGAATCTGGTCGTGCCTCGGCAAGAACGTCGACGAGGTGCGCCAGTCGCTATACGAAGGCCGCTCGGGCATAGGCACCGACGAGGCCCGCAAGGAATACGGCTACCAGAGCACCCTGACGGGCATCGTGGAGAAACCCGTGCTGAAAGGGCTGCTCGACCGCCGTCTGCGTGCCGGCATGAGCGAGGAGGCCGAATATGCCTTCATGGCTTCGAAAGAGGCTTTCGCCATGGCAGGCGTGGACGACGACTACCTGCTGAAGAACGAAGTGGGCGTGATGATGGGCAATGACTCGTCGGCAAAGGCCACCGTCGAGAGCCACACCCTGATGCTTGAAAAGCACGACTCGGCACTGCTGGGCAGCGGCTGGATATTCCAAAGCATGAACTCGACGGTGAACATGAATATGAGCACCATCTTCCACCTGCGCGGCATCAACTTCAGCGTCAGTGCAGCCTGCGCCAGCGGCAGCCATTCCATCGGCCTCGGAGCCATGTTCATCCGCCAGGGGCTGCAGGACATGGTGCTTTGCGGCGGTGCTCAGGAGACCAACCTCTACAGCATGGCCTCGTTCGACGCCCTGGGTGCTTTCAGCAAGCGCATGGACGAACCCACCAAGGCCTCGCGCCCTTTCGACCGCGACCGCGACGGCTTGATACCCAGCGGCGGTGCCGCCGCACTGGTTCTGGAAGAATATGAGCACGCCGTAAAGCGGGGTGCCCGTATACTGGGCGAGGTGTGCGGCTACGGCTTCTCAAGCAACGGCGGCGGCATATCGCAGGCCAGCGACGACGGAAGTGCCCTGGCCATGCACCGCGCACTGCAAGACGCAGGCCTTACTGTTGGCGACATCGACTATGTGAACGCCCACGCCACATCCACCCCACAAGGCGACCTCTACGAGGCCAAGGCCCTTGGCCGCCTCTTCGAGGGGCAACGCGCCTGGATAAGCTCGACCAAGAGTATGACGGGACACGAGTGCTGGATGGCCGGCGCCAGCGAGGCAGTCTACTGCCTGCTGATGATGCACGGCGGTTTCGTGGCCCCCAACATCAACTTCGAGAACCCCGACGAGGCCAGCGCCCACCTGAAACTGGCCACCAAGACCATAGAGACCCGGGTGGACACCGTGCTGAGCAACAGCTTCGGCTTCGGCGGAACCAACTCGGCACTGGTGCTGAAAAAGATGTAATTCAATCTCAATCAGAACAAAAAAAATAATAACATCGATTATCAAGTACCCAAACAAAAAAGACAATATTATGAAAAAAGTTTTAATGACACTGATTATGGCTTTGTTAGCCGTGAATGTTTTTGCAGCAAACCCGCTGAAGGTGAAGGATGGTGACAAGAAATTCTTCAAGAAAGCCAAGGGTGAGTGTCTGCTGGAGGTGGTCTACACCGGGGCTTCATTCGACGGTAAAAAGCCACTGACAGAGAAATACCAAGATATCGACAACAAGGCAACCATCTCATACGAAGGTTTTGTAGAAGAATACAACGAACGCAAAACCGACCTGCCCATTGTGAAAGATGGAGCCAACGCAAAGTACAAAATAACCATCCAGGTCACAAAGGTTGACGAGTTTGTGAATGTCATGGGCTTTATTCCCGGTCCATGCATCCGTATTTGGGGCACTTTGACCGTTACCGATATCCAAGACGGTTCCATCCTTCTGGTTGTCGACATCGACGAGATTGACGGCGGCTCTGCGCCCACAACCGACCGAGCCTTCAACGACACCTTTGGCGAGCTGGGCAAAAGAATTGCAAAACTGTAATCCAAACATACACTGAGATGTATCTTAATCCCAAACTGAAAGAGGCCTACAGCAAGGAGCACCTCACAGCCCGCGAGGCACAAGCCAAGGCCGAATGGATAGCCTGGGGACCGATAGTGTTCCAGGTGAGCCGACTGATGAAGAAGTTCGGCATCTTCGAGATGCTGCGCAACAGCGACAACGGCATGACCGAAGCCGAGGTGGCCGAGCGTGCCGGCATCAGCGGCTATGCCGCCAAGGTGATGCTCGAAGGCAGCCTATGCATAGGCACCGTGCTGATAGACCCCGATACCGACCGCTACACGCTGAGCAAGACCGGATGGTGCTTCATCACCGACCCTGCCACCAACGTGAACACCGAGTTCAACCACGACGTGAACTACGAAGGCTGGTTCCGCCTGGAGGAGAGCCTCAAGGAGGGCCGTCCTGCCGGCTTGGAGCATTTCGGCCCGTGGCCCACGGTCTACGAAGGCCTGTCGCAACTGCCTCCGCAGGTGCAGAAGAGCTGGTTCGGCTTCGACCATTTCTACAGCGACAGCTCGTTCCAGCAGGCGCTGGAGATTGTCTTCGCCAACAAGCCGCGGACCCTGCTCGACGTTGGAGGCAACACTGGCCGATGGGCGCTACAGTGTGTGGGGCACGACAAGGATGTGCAGGTGACCATCGTCGACCTGCCGCAGCAGCTAGAGATGATGCGCCGCGACACCAAGGGCAAACCCGGCGCAGACCGCATCGACGGCTACGGCATGAACCTGCTGGACGCAAGCCAGGCATTCCCCACCGACAAGCACTACGACGCCATCTGGATGAGCCAGTTCCTCGACTGCTTCGGCGAGGACGAGATAGTGAGCATCGTAAGCCGCGCCGCCAAGATTATGGATGGCGACAGCCGCCTCTATATCATGGAGACCCTGTGGGACCGCCAGCGCTTCGAGCCTGCCGCCTTCTGTCTCACCATGACCAGCCTCTACTTCACCGCCATCGCCAACGGCAACAGCAAGATGTACCACTCGGACGACATGACACGCCTGGTGGAAAAGGCCGGCCTCAAGGTGGAGACCATCCACGACAACCTGGGCCAGGGCCACAGCATAATGGTGTGCAAAAAAGTTGAAAATTGAAAGTTGAAAGTTGAAAATTAACAAACACAACAATATGACAAGACAGGAAATTGAAGATAAAGTGAAGAACTTCCTCGTGGAGGAGCTTGAGTTCGACGAAGAGACTATAAAGCCCGAGGCACGCCTGAAGGAAGACATCGGCGTGGACAGTCTCGACTTCGTCGACATCGTGGTCATCGTGGAGAAGACCTTCGGTTTCAAGATTGTTGCCGAAGACATGAAGACCATCAAGACCTTCGGCCAGTTCTGCGACTATATCGAGCAAAAGATTGCCTGACCTGGAACATAGCAAGTGGAGCGGCCGCACCGACGGCACACCGTTCATGCAACGGGCACTGATAGTGCTGTTCAAGGTGGTGCCGCTGGAGGTAATCTACGGCGTGATGGTGCTTGTAGTGCCGTTCTATATGCTCTTCAACCACAAGGGCTATATGGCGATGTACCACTTCTTCCGCCAGCGGATGGGCAAAGGGGCATTGAGTGCCGTGTGGCACGTCTACCTCAACCACTTCCGTTTCGGACAGGTGGTGCTTGACCGCTTCGCCACCTACGCCGGTGTGCGCTTCAAGCTCACCATCGACGGCAACGAGAACTATCTTCGCCTGAACGAAGGCGAGAAAGGGTTCATGATGATGTCGTCGCACGTGGGCAACTACGAGCAGGCTGGCTATGCATTGAAGTCGGACCGAAAGAGCTTCAACGCGCTGGTCTACGGCGGCGAGTCGGCCACGGTGATGAAAGGCCGCAGTCGCCAGTTTGCCGACAGCAACATACACATGATTCCTGTGCAGGCCGACATGTCGCACCTGTTCATAATCAACAACGCGCTGGACGAAGGCAACATTGTCAGCATGCCTGCCGACCGCTGTTTCGGCTCGCAGAAGAGCGTGGGATGCCAGTTCTTCGGTGCAACGGCCCAGTTCCCGCTGGGGCCTTTTGCCACGGCGGTGCAGAAAGAGGTGCCGGCATTGGCGGTGATGGTAATGAAGGAAGGTTCGCGCAGTTACCGCGCCTTTGTAAGGCCGCTGCCGGTGGACACCACCCTGCCCCATCGCAAACAGATGGCTGCATTGGCGCAGGCTTTTGCCACAGAGCTGGAAGCAATAGTGCGGCGCTACCCTCACCAATGGTATAACTATTACGAATTCTGGGATGGAACAGGAGTATGACATACTGACCCTCTTGCCGCAACGGCCACCGATGGTGATGGTCGACCGCCTGCTGCATTGCGACCCCGTGGTGACGCAGACGGAGCTCACCGTTCGCGAGGACAATATCATGGTCGACGACAGACTGATGTCGGCCTGCGGCCTGATAGAGAACATCGCGCAGACCTGTGCCGCGAGGATGGGCTACATCAACCTCAGCAACGGCAAGGAGGTGCGCGTGGGCGTCATCGGAGCCCTGCGCGACATGGAGATACATTCGCTGCCGAAAGTCGGCGACAAGATAGAGACCCGCATCGAAGTGAGCGACGAGGTGTTCGGCATGACATTGGCGCAGGCCGAAAGTCGTTGCGGCGACACCCTTCTGGCCTCCGGAACAATAAAGATAGCACTACTGTGAACACACTGAGCACAAAGAAGAAATTAGACATACGATTCAGCGAGGTGGACTCGATGGGCGTGGCATGGCACGGCAGCTACATGATGTACCTCGAGGATGCCCGCGAGGCCTTCGGCGAGAAGTACGACCTGGGCTACCTGCGCTTCTTCGGCGAAGGCTACTATGCCCCGCTGGTCGATGTGCAGCTGAAATACAAGAACCCCATCATCTACGGCATGCACCCCGAGATAGAGATTGTCTACACACCCACCGAGGCTGCCAAGATAGTGTTCGACTACAAGATAACCGACGGCGACACCCTGCTGGCCACTGCCCACACGGTGCAAGTATTTATGGACAAGCAGTACAAACTGGTACTGGGGAACCCGCCGTTCTTCGAAGAGTGGAAAAAGAAATGGTTGTAAAACTAGCAGATAACATATACTCGCCCCTTGGGGCAACGACATGGGAGAACTACCAAGCCGTGATGGCCGGGCAGTGCGCGCTGAAGCAATACAGCCTGCCCGACGGCTCGCTATATACAGCATCGCTGTTTGATAGGATTCTAGAGAATCTAGAAGATCTAGATAAGCCCACCTTCTTCGAACAAATCTGCATCGTGTCGGCCAGCGATGCCATAGCCCGCGCCGGCATCGACCCCAAGTCGCCGCGCTGCCGCTTCTTCCTCTCCACCACCAAGGGCAACGTGCACCTGTTGGCCAAAGGCGAGACTGAGCGCGCTTTGCTTGGCACCTCCGCCAACCTCATCTGTCGGCACTTTGGCAATCCCAACCCACCATTGGTGGTGAGCAATGCCTGCATCAGCTGCCTCAGTGCCCAAATAGTGGCCATGCGCAGCATCGAGGCAGGACTCTGCGACACCGCTGTGGTGATAGGCTGCGACGTGCAGTCGGAGTTCATCATCAGCGGCTTCCAATGCCTTCATGCCCTCTCGCCCGACCAGTGCCGTCCCTTTGATAAAGACCGCTGCGGACTGAACCTCGGTGAAGCTGCCGCCACAATAGTCTATGCCGAATCAAAACATTCAACACTCTTGTCACAAACTAAATGGGTGGCCGAAGGAGGTGCCATGTGCAACGACGCCAACCATATCAGCGGTCCGTCGCGCACAGGCGAAGGCTCATACCGCTGCCTGCAAGCCCTCGACATCAATAAAGACGAGTTGGCTTTCATTAGCGTCCACGGCACCTCCACGCTCTACAACGACGAGATGGAGAGCATAGCAATAGACCGTGCCGGCCTAGCCGACGTTCCCCTGTTCAGCCTCAAAGGCATCTACGGCCACACCATGGGTGCCGCCGGTGTACTCGAGACCATCCTCTCGATGCAGGCCGTGGAGCACGGTGTGGTGTTCGGCACCCGCGGCTTCGAGAACCTCGGCGTAAGTCGCCAGGTCAATGTCAGCGTCGACTGCCGCACCACCAACAAGCAGAGCTTCGTCAAGCTACTTTCCGGCTTCGGCGGATGCAATGCAGCAATGAAGTTCAGCCTGACGGATAATTCTAGATTATCTAGAGATTCTAGAGATTTTAGAAAATCTGGCATCAATGCCATATACATCACACCTACTGCCGAAGAACTTGTGGAGCTCTACCGCAAAGAGGTGGGCGACTATCCAAAGTTCTTCAAGATGGACCCCCTGGCCCGTCTGGGATTTGTAGCCAGCGAGATGCTGTTGAAGGAGTGCCCCAAGGCCGACTACGGCGTGCTGCTTTTCAACCGCAGTTCGTCGATGGCCGACGACATGGCTTTCCAGGCCACCATTCAGAGCCACAGCGAGTGGTTCCCCTCCCCTGCCCTATTCGTCTACACCCTGCCAAACATCGTCACCGGCGAGATAGCCATCCGCAACCACTTCCAGACCGAGACCAACTTCATGGTGCTCGACTCACCACGCACCGGCATCATGGCCGAACAGATAGCCCTGGCTGCCCAACACGGCCCACAGATAGCAGGATGGTGTGAAGTGGACGCCAACGAAAACTATACCGCTGCACTCATTGCCGTGCCGCAAAACACAACGAAAGAAACGATAGAAAACGAATTAAACAAAATATTAAAATAAAGTAAAACAATGGAAGAACTCATCCTCAAACTGAAGAAAGAAATCATCGAAGTCCTGAACCTCGAAGACATCAAACCCGAAGACATCGACGAGAACGCCCCCCTGTTCGGCGGCGAAGGCCTGGGCCTCGACAGCATCGACGCCCTCGAACTCATCGTGCTCATGGAGAAAAACTACGGCATCAAGCTGCAGGACCCCAACCAGGGCAAGGAAATCTTCAAGTCCATCAACGTGATGGCCGACTACATCAGCAAGAACCGCACCAAGTAAACGAGCTGTAAGCTGTGAGCTGTAAGTTTTAAGTGGACGCCGTCCTACTTAAAGCTTAAAACTTAAAGCTTAAAACTATAATGATTGACATTGTAATCACTGGCACCGGCATTGTGTCGGCAATAGGCGTAGGCAAAGAGGAGACACTACGCTCGCTGCAGGAGCAACGCAGCGGCATCCGTCCGTTGCGATACCTGAAGACGGAGCACCACGAGTTCCCCGTGGGCGAAGTACAGCTCAGCAACGACGAGATGTGCGCCCTCCTCGGCATCGACCCCACCAAGCAACCCACCACACGCACTGCGCTAATGGGCATGGTGGCCCTCAAGGAGGCCCTCGAACAGTCGGGACTCAGCCCCGACCAATATCCACACATCCCGCTCATCTCCGGCACCACTGTCGGCGGCATGGACAAAAGCGAGCAGTACTACCTTGACTTCCTTGAGAACGACAGCCGCAACGAGTATATACGCACCCACGACTGCGGTGCCTGTACCGAGATGATGGCCGACCACTTCGGCCGATTCAAGATGCTGACGACACTGTCGACCGCATGCTCGTCGGCCGCCAACGCCGTAATCACTGGTGCCGAGCTGATACGCGCCGGCCGTGCCGAATGCGTGGTGGTAGGCGGAACAGAGTGCATCACCAAATTCCACCTCAACGGCTTCGCCTCGCTGATGATTCTCGACAAGGAGCCATGCCGACCCTTCGACGCCTCGCGCGCCGGACTGAACCTCGGCGAGGGAGCTGCATGGTTGGTCATTGAAACCGCCGAGCACGCCAAACTCCGCGGTGCCAAGTCGCTGGCACGCCTGGCAGGCTACGGCAACGCTTGCGACGCCTTCCACCAGACAGCAACATCAAACGACGGCGAAGGCCCCTACCGCGCCATGAAGCAAGCCCTCGAATGCGGCGGCATCACACCCGACCAAGTTGATTACATAAACACCCATGGCACAGGCACAGGCAACAATGACTTGACAGAGAGCGAGGCCATGCGCCGACTCTTCGGCGAGCAGGTGCCGCCATTCTCGTCGACAAAAGCCTTCACTGGCCACACGACCTCGGCCTCGGGCACCATCGAGGCCGTCATCTGCATACTCGCCATGCAGCAAAGCTTCATGCCCGTCAACTTGCGCTTCCATGATGCTGGCCAATGCCTCACGCCAGTCCATGAGACAACAAAGAAGCCCCTGCACTATGTGCTCAGCAATGCCTTCGGCTTCGGCGGCAACGACAGCGCCCTGCTCTTTGAGAATGAAGGTATGACTGCCAGGAACGATAATTCCTCATTCATCACTCCTAATTCCTCATTGAAAAAGGTCTACCTCCTCTCCGCTGCGCAGATATCGGCCCAGGAGCCGTTGTGCGACGACTGGAAGGAGAACCCTGTGGCCCTCACCGAGCCGCTGACCCGCAGCCGCGAGGCCGACTACAAGCAGTTCATCCCGCCGCTTGAGGCACGCCGCATGGGCCGCATACTGAAACGCGCCATTGCCACTGCCCGCAAAGCGCTAGCCGACGCTGCCATAGAGACACCACAGGCCATAGTTACCGGCACGGGTCTGGGTTGCATCGAGAACACCGAGATATTCCTCGACGCCCTCTGCCGCGAAGGCGAGGACCAGATGATGCCCACGCGCTTCATGTCGTCGACCCACAACACAATGTCATCAATCGTAGCCATCAACCTGCAGGCTCACGGATACAATGCCACCTACGCCCATAACACCGTCTCGTTCCAGAGTGCCCTGATGGACGCCCTGCTGCAACTGCGCCGCGGTGCCGTCGGCAACGCCATGGTCTGCGCACACGACGAGATGACCCCCGGCTACCACGCCCTGCTCTGCAAAAGTGGCTACCTAGCAGGCAAGAAAGCAACAGAATGCGCCGTAAGCATGGTACTGGCCAATGAGAATAACGGCAGTGCCATCTGTGAGGTGGCAGGCATGCGCTTGCTGCACCGTCCCACCGAGGCCGAGAAACAAAATGCCTTGGAAGAACTCCTTGCCGAAACCAGAACCGCCGACTACCAGATGACAGAAGGTTATCCCGAACTCTTCGGCGTTAACTACACTACGCCTGCCCTCGACGTCTATGCCGCCGCCCACTTGCTTAACGTCAAACCCATCGTGGTACGATACAACGACGAAAACCATTATTCATTAATATTATTGCGCCCATGTTCCGACTGCTAATACTCGTAGCCATACAGACCGCATTCTTGGCCGGAGGGCAGGTGCTGCTGAAACTAGCCATGGCACAGCTACCCAAGTTCAGCTGGACGTGGAGCTATTTCAAAGCCGTGGCCACCGACTGGTGGCTCGCCGCCTGCGGCGTAAGCTTCGGCGTGGCTACCGTGCTATGGCTCTACATCCTCAAGCATTTTCCCTTCTCGCAAGCCTACCCCCTGACGGCATTGGGCTACATCTTCGGCATGGTGGCCGCCATCCTCGTCTTCGGTGAACACGTGCCATTTGCCCGATGGATAGGAGTTGTGCTGATTGTGGTCGGATGTTTTTTTATTATGAGATAGTATGAATGCCTCAAAATATATACTGACTGCACTGCTTGCGATGGGGCTTGGACTGCATGCTCAGACAGTGCCACTCGCTGGTTCACAGCGTGCCGAAGCGCTGACAGCCATAGCAGCGGCCCAACAGCCTAAGCCTGGCAAAACATTGAACTACACCTTTGTGCAGACCAAGCACTCGCCTCTGCTGGCACAGGATGCTGTGTCGAAAGGCAAACTCACCCTTGGCAACGACCGAACAATGCGTTGGCAATACGTCGAGCCGCAAGCATTTGCTCTAGTTGTCGAAGGCGACTCCATCTACACCATCACTGGCGGCAAGCGCAACTCGCTGTCTGGCGCCAGCGGCAAGATGACCCGCGGCCTGGCACAGATGATGATGCAGATGACCGACGGTGCCAGCCTGACAAACGACAAGCTGTTCGAGACCACACTCACCGAAGAAGCTGGCAGCTACCGCGCCACCCTCGTGCCAAAACGGCGCGACATGAAGCGCATGATGCAGCGGGCCGTGCTCACCTTCGACCATAAGACACTGCTCATCAAGAGTGTGCGCCTAATAGAGAAAGACGACAGCTATACACAGATTGATTTCACACTGCAATGAAGGTACTTGATGAACTGATGAAAGTGGAACGTGCCGCATTCGAGAATGTCGACGGCAGCCTTCGCGTCGCCGCCACCCTGTCGGCACGGCGCAACAGCGCGGTGTACAGCGGACACTTCCCCGACCACCCTGTCACACCCGGCGTGCTTATGCTTCAGGCTGTGGTTGAATTGTTATCGCAGGCCACCGGCAAGCACCTGAAACTGCAAAAGGTGAACAATGTCAAGTACCTGGCCATGATGGGACCCGACGACATCGACGGCTGCACGCTGGCAGCCACCCTATCGGCCGACAACGTGGCCACCGCAGCCTACACCAAAGCTGACAAGACCTACGCAAAGATAAAATTGACTTTAACTAATGAAAACTGAATGACCTACTGCACCATCATACCGACCTACAACAACGTCCGCACGGTGGCTGACATCGTGAGGCGCACACTGGCGGTATGCCAAAAGGTGATAGTGGTCAACGACGGCAGCACCGACGACACCCTCACCATGCTGGAACCGTTGAAAGACAAGATACAGCTGATAACATACACTCGCAACCGTGGCAAGGGCCATGCCCTGCGCCTCGGTCTGGATGCCGCCCGCAATGCTGGCTACGACTATGCAGCCACAATCGACAGCGACGGACAGCACCGCCCTGAAGAGATACCACAGCTTGTTTCGGCAGCCACGCAAGCAATTAAGCAATCAAACAATCAAGCAATACTAGTGGTCGGTAGCCGGAATCTGCAGGCTGACGGCATGCCTGCCGGCAACACCTTCGCCAACCGATTCAGCAACTTCTGGTTCCGGGTGCAGACGGGCATCAGCCTACCCGACACACAAACCGGCTTCCGCCTCTACCCCTTGCACCATCTGCCCTGCCTTGGCCTGCTCACCGCACGCTATGAGAGCGAACTGGAATTGCTGGTGTTCAGCGCTTGGCGCGGAGCAAGGCTAGTGCCTGTGGGCATAAGCGTGAGCTATCCTGGCGACCGCGTCTCGCATTTCCGCCCTTTTTGGGACTTCTTCCGCATCTCGCTGCTCAACACAGCGCTGTGCATCATCGCACTGGTCTACGGCTACCCCAGAATGCTAATAACAAAACTCTTAAACCATAATTCTTAACTCATAACTGCGATGACCAAGTTGCTGCTGCGCATACACGACTACCTCATGGCCCACCGCCTGTTGGCCATCGCTAGCCTGCTGGTGTTGCTAGCCTTAGGTGTGGTGCTGGCACTGCAGCTACGCTACGAAGAGAACATCGCCGACTTCCTGCCACGCAGCAAGGAAAACGCCAAACAAGCAGCCGTATACAACGCCCTCGGCGACCAAGGCCAAATTACCGTTATCTTCCGCCCCAGCGAAGAGGCAGGCGAAGAGGATGTTATGGACGCCATCGACCTCTTTGCCGAGACTTTCACCGCCACTGATGTGCAGGCCCGTGCTGACGAAAGCGATGCCATGGCCGCCATCGCCGCCGTGGGTGATCGCATAGCGTTATATCTCATGCCCGACGACTATCGCCGCATCGACTCGCTACTGGCTGAACCCGACTACATTGCCACATGCATGGGGAATGTGCGACAGACCCTCTCTATGCCGCTGCTGCCTATGGTGAGCGACATGATTGTAGCCGACCCACTGAACCTCTTCTCTCCTGCCATGGGCCGCCTGCAGGCCCTCAACCCCAGCAGTCGCTACGAGGTGCAGGATGGCTATATATTCGATGACAAAGGCAATGGTTTTGCCTTCCTGTCGAGCCCCTATGGCTCTAGCGACACCCGCCGCAACGGGGCTTTAGCCGACACACTCTATGCCACCATCAACAGCATAAACAATGCATTGCAAGGCACAGTGACAGTAAGCGCTGTTGGAGCGCCGTTGATAGCTGTCACCAACGCCACACAGATAAAACACGACAGTTTCCTGGCCATTGCGCTGGCCGTGGTGCTGATAGCGATAATACTGTGGTTTGCCATGGGTCGCAAGCGCAACGTGCTGTGGCTAGGCTTCTCGGTGGCCACGGGCTGGCTGTTCGCACTTGCGGTAATAGCCATCTTCAAGACAGAGATTTCCATCATCGTCGTCGGCATAGGATCGGTGCTTGTCGGCATCGCCGTCAACTATCCGCTGCACTATTTGGAGCACTTGAAAGACCACCCCGACCGTCGCGAAACATTGCGCGAGATGGTGGAGCCACTGGTCACGGGCAACATAACCACCGTAGCGGCTTTCGCATGCCTGGTGTTCGTCAAGGCCGAAGCCATGCGCGACCTAGGCCTCTTCGGTTCACTGATGCTGGTGGGCACTATAGGCTTCACAATGATATTCCTGCCGCTATGGGCCAAAGGCGGAAAGCGGAGAGTGGAAAACGTAACGTTGAAACCGGAGAATAGTGTGCGAAAAACTCCTGCATGGGTGTTCTGGGTCATTGTGGGCATCACCGTGGTGCTGGGCTACTACAGCACACGCGTGGAGTTCGACTCTGACCTGCACAACATCAATTATATGACCGCCGAGCAGCAGCGCGACCTCGACATGCTGAGTGGCAGCGTTGACGAGGGCAACCTAACTTATGTTGTCGCTGAAGGACATACTCTTGAGGAAGCTCTGCAACACAACGACGCCCTTGGACTAGACGGTGTGGCGGCTCTGATGCCCTCATTGGAAAGGCAGCAGGAAGCCCTCGCAAACTGGCAGCGCCTGATGGCAGCCCATCCTGACTTGGCCGATGCCGTGCGCATCGAAGCCCGCAAGGCCGGCTTCGCCAACGATGCCTTCGCTCCATTCCTCGACCGCCTAGAAGCAACCTACACACCCGAAGCCTGTACCCTCGACAGCGACCTCGGCCTGCTGGCCAAGAACTATATCCTACCCACTGACACTGGCTACTACGTGGTGAACTATGTGCACGACACTACACACAACACACCACAATATACACACTCATTCGCATTTACCCAGAAAGAAGTAGGCAGCGGACTGGTGAACGCACTGAACGACGATTTCAACTATATACTCTACGTCTGCTCGTTTGTCGTCTTCGCCTTCTTGTGGCTGGCGCTGGGCCGCCTGGAGTTGGCGCTGATGGCGTTTCTGCCCATGGCTATGGGCTGGCTGTGGATTCTAGGCATCATGGCCTTGACCGGCATCAAGTTCAACATCGTCAACATCATACTGGCCACCTTCATCTTCGGCCAAGGCGACGACTACACCATCTTCATCACCGAAGGTCTGTTGTATGAGAACGCTACAGGCCACCGCCGCCTGAAGGAATACCGTCGCAGCGTGATAATGTCGGCGCTGCTTATGTTCGCCGGCATAGGCACCCTTATCGTCGCCAAGCACCCGGCCATGCGCTCGCTGGCCGAGGTGGCCATGATAGGCATGGGCAGCGTGGTGCTGATGGCCTGCGTGGTGCCGCCTATGGTGTTCCGATGGCTGACTATGAGCAAAGGCGAGAAACGCCTGCGGCCTATCACCATCAGCCGTATTCTCATCACTGTGGTGCCACTGCTGGTGTTCATAGTATTCGCCTTCGTCGTGGCAACCCCGTTCACACTGCTACTATTCCTGACGCCTGCTCCTAGAGACAAGAAACGAATGCTCTACCATCGCTTTATCTGCTCGGTGGCGTGGCTCGGCGCACGGCTGATGCCGCGGGTGAAATTCCGCACAGAAAATCTCACTGGCGAGGACTTTGGCAAACCTGCCGTGATAGTGGCCAACCACCAGTCGCACCTTGACCTGCTGTGCATACTGTTGCTAAACCCGAAGATTATAATCCTCACCAAGAACTGGGTGTGGCGCAACCCATTATACGCACATATCATACGCTATGCCGAGTTCCTGCCCGCCGAGGCCGGCTACGACAAACTCATGCCCAAACTGCGCGACCTTGTAGGGCGCGGCTATTCCATAATGATATTCCCCGAAGGCACACGCACTCGCGACGGACACATAGGTCGCTTCCACAAGGGAGCCTTCATGCTTGCCGACGAGCTAAGACTGCCTCTGTTGCCGGTGTATATCCACGGTGCCTACGACGTGTGGCCACGCCACGAGAGCCTCATCACCGACGGCACCATCACCATTGCCGTCGGCGAACGCTGCCAGAAGAGCAACAAAGAGATGCGCGCCCAGTTCGAGACAGAGCTTTCCGCCATGTGCGAAAGGCTTGAAACAAAAGAATACAAGCGACGCTTGGAACGTTATAACTATTTATATAAAGGCCGCGAAGTGTGGCAGAGCAGACCACGAGGATGAAGACCGTATGCATCATAGGAGGAGGCCTCGGAGGCCTGATGACCGGCGCCCTGCTGACCAAGGAGGGCTACCGCGTGACGGTGCTGGAGAAAAACGGCAACATCGGCGGCGGCCTCCAGGGTTTCAGCCGCAAAGGGCACCTATTCGACCCCTGCATGCATGTCTTCGGAGGCCTGCAACCAGGCGGCAACCTGCGCGCCATACTGCAGCACCTAGGCATCCTCGACAAGATAAAACTCGAGCCCTACCACGACACTCTGGTTTGTGGCGATGAACGCCTGACGCTGCCTTTCGGCCGCGATGCATGGATTGATGCTATAGGTGGCGGAAAGCACAACGAGGAGCTGAATGCATACGTCGATGCCCTCTACCGCCTGTCCGACAGCGAAGACCTGTTCAACATGCGTCCTTCAAACGGTGCGCCACACGAGGTGGAGAATATATCTGCCAAAGAACTGATTGAACGCCATATATCAGACCACGACCTGCGGCAAAGACTCACATTCATCCTGCACCTCTACGACGGCCGTCCCGATTCGCCAGCACTGCTGCACGCTCTCACTAGCGTGCTGCACATCGACGGCATATATTCCTTTGTGTCGTCGGCACAGACTATGGCACAGGCCCTAGCCGACATAATCACCGCCGGGGGTGGCTGCATCCACACCGGCAGTCCCGTCACCGCCATCGAGGCCGACGGCAAGCAGGTAACCGCTGTGCTTTGCGGCAACGAGCGCCACACTGCCGACCAATATGTCGGCTCCATCTCCATCGGTGCACTGCTCAACATCGCCCCCAAAGGGGCATTCTCGCCAGCCTTCCGCAACCGCATTAAGTCGGCCGAACAGTGCTGCTCGGCATTCTGCATATACGCAATCCTGAAGCCGCAGACCATGAAGCAGGAGAACGCCAGCTACCATATTCTGCGCCGTGGCGCAAACCCATGGGATATGGCCACAACACAACCCGACCAGTGGCCGCACAACATGTTCCTCATGACACGCTCCGACCGTGGCGACAAGCGCTATGCCGACACAATGACAATCGTGGTTCCAATGACGTTCGAGTCAGTAAGACCGTGGGAAGATTCCACCCTCGGACACCGCCCCGCCGAATACCGCCAATGGAAAGAGCAGATGACGGCGCAAGCCATGCATATGGCCCAGGAGGCGCTGGGACCCATCGAGACAGAATACATCGAAGCGGCGTCACCCCTTACAGTGCGCGACTATAACGGCACCACACATGGCACATGCTATGGACTGCACACATCGGTAGACAACCTCGCATACACCACACTATCCACACGCACCCGCATGGAGAACCTCTTCCTCGCCGGACAGGATGTCAACTTCCACGGCATGGTGGGCACCTCGCTCACCGCCGTGCTCACCGCCGAGACAATAGTGGGCCGCAACGTGATAGTGGACCAAATCAACAGAGAAAGAAAACAAACAATATTAACGATATGGAAACTATTAAAATGAAACTTATCTACCCAAAGTGGAAGAAACTCCCTGGGCAGACAACCTTCAACCTTCCGCCCCATGGTCCTGTGGCATTCGCTGCCACCCTGCCAGAGTATGTGGACATAGACTTCGTGGACGAGAATGTCGAAGAACTCAACTTCGACGACCCATGCGACATCGTTGCCCTCTCCACCATGCTCTCCACCCAGGTGAAGCGCGCATGGGAGATTGCCGCCGAATACCATAAACGCGGCAAGACCGTTCTTGCCGGCGGCATCAGCGCCATGCTCCACGCCGAAGAGTATGTCAACCATGTCGACAGCCTCTTCCTCGGCGAGAGCGAGGGACGCAGCGAACAGGTGCTCCTCGACTGGAAAGAAGGCAAGTTAAAGAAAGTGTATAACTTCCTCGGCAAACAGCCTCCCATCGAGAGCGTGGGTCCCTGCCGTCGCGACCTCTACAAACGCGAGCTCTACAACCACAAGGGTGTGCAGATGGTCGACCTCTTCCACGCCTCGCGTGGCTGCCGCTTCAGCTGCTACCCCTGTGCTGTGAGCTACCTCGGCGGCCGCAAATTCCGCCCGCGTCCCATCGACAAGGTGGTCGAGGACCTGGCCGGCATAGACAACAACCGTCTCTTCATCGTCGACAACTCGCTGGCACAGGACAAAGAATGGGAGAAAGAACTCTTCCGCGCCATAGCGCCGCTGAAGAAGAAATGGATATCCCACACCATCGAGGACGACCCCGAAGTGCTCGACCTCGCCGCCAAAGCCGGCGCATGGTACGTCTACCAAGCCGTCTACGACACCTCCGACTATATCAAGGAACGTGTGAAGCGCTACCACGACAATGGCATCGGCGTCGAGGGCACCATCCTGCTGGGTCTCGACAATCAGACCGTCGACGACTGCAAACGCCTCATCGACTTCCTCGGCGAGATTGACCTCGACCTGGCCGAGTTCACCATCATGACCCCTTTCCCACACACCAAAGCCTACGACGACTATCTACGTCAAGGCCGTATATTCGACTTCGACTGGAACCACTACAACGCCGGTCAGGTGGTGTTCAAACCCGCCCAAATGACTCCCGACGAGCTACAGGGCGTCTACGAATACGCATGGCAGAGCTTCTACAAAGACGAGACCCAGGAGTCTAAGATGTTCCGCCTCTTCTGCAACGTCGCCTTGCGCGAGATGAACGAAGGCACCTATCGTCCCCGCAACCGCGCCCTCGCCAACAAGAGCTTCGGCAAGGATGTCGACCGCAGCATCAAAACGCACCAAAACGCTTTCTAAATTGAAAGTTGAAAATTGAAAATTGAAATTTATGAAAGTATCTGAATCATACTACGACGAGCTGTTCCCGTTCCTTGGCCAGTGGGACATGGAATCCCTGTGCGGCCTCAAGATACGCACCGTCGACGGCAAAACCTACGTCATCGTCACCGAACTCTATCAGGAGAACCCCGGCTCGTCGGTCACCTACACCGGCGAATACCTCAAACAGCAGATCTGCAAGGCCAAAGGCCTCGACCCAGACAAGATTGTATATCTCGAGTGCAACCCCAACACCAACTCCAAGCTGTCGTTCTACGACGAGGAGTTCTTCGAGGTCAACTTCGCTGCCGACCCGCAGAGCCGCTACCGCCGCCTCTCGGTCGACGAAGTAAAACATATCGTTGGCTGATGCGCCGGTTGCCGCTCATAGTACTGCTTATAGCCACAGTGGTATTGCCACGCACGCTGACGGCACAGACCATCGTACGCCTGCCCGGCACGCCGGCCACGCTCGAGTGCTACCCTGCCCACCAATCAAGCAACCAAGCAACCAAGCAATCAAGCACTCTCTCTGTCGTCGTCTGCCCGGGAGGCAGCTACAGCTGGCTCGACTATCAGGTCGAGGGTGTCGAGGTGGCCCAATGGCTGCAAGCCCACGGCATTTCGGCCTTTGTGCTGCGCTACCGCGTGCAGGGCTGGTGGGCCTGGGCCACACACTACCGTCTCCTTTTCCGCGGCCGCCAATATCCCGACCCGCTGCGCGACGCCGAGGCAGCCCTCGACTGGGTTGCAGCTAATGCCGACAGTCTCGGCCTCGACCCCAAAGGCATAGGCATCATGGGCTTCTCGGCAGGCGGACACCTCTCCATGCTCAGCACCTACACACGCCAGCCGGCCTTCGTAGCCCCCATCTATCCCGTCGTCACCATGCGCCAGCATTGCTGCCACACCCGCTCGCGCCGAGCCCTGCTGGGTGAATATGGCCGCTGCAAGCAGGCCATGCGCGACTCCCTGTCGCTCGAACTCCACGTACGACCCGACTGTCCGCCGGTGTTCCTCGTCAATTGTGTCGACGACCCCATCGTCGACTACCGCAACTCCGTGCTGCTTGACAGCGCCCTCACCGCCAACAACGTTCCACATCGTTATATCCAGTACAAGACTGGCGGTCACGGCTTCGGTATGAGCGACACCCGCGGCACTGCGGAATGCCGACCCTGGCGCGACGAATTCCTCCACTGGCTCAACACACTGACACATTAATACATCAACACATTAACGCATTCATGATGGACATCGAATTTCAAAAACCCGAAGAGATAAAAGCCTTCCAAGAAGAGAGGCTGCACGAAGCCCTGCTGTATCTTGCCGACCATTCGCCCTACTACCAACGCATGTTCCGCAGCTATGGCATCGACGTCAACAAGATACGCTACCTCGAAGACCTCGTAAAGATACCCTTCACCGAGAAGAAAGACCTTCAGCTCTTCAACGACGACTTCCTCTGCTGCCCCAAAGACAAGGTGATAGACTACATCACCACCAGCGGCACTCTCGGCGACCCCGTCACCTTCTGCTGCACAGAGAAAGACCTTCAGCGTCTGGCCTTCAACGAGAAGAAGAGTTTCGAATGTGCGGGCCTCCGTCCAGGCAACATACTGCAACTCATGACCACCATCGACAAGCGTTTCATGGCTGGCCTTGCCTATTTCCTCGGCATCCGCGAAATGGGCGCATCCATCATACGTGTCGGCAACGGCATTCCCGAACTGCAGTGGGACACCATCCAACGCATCAAGCCCGACACCATCATGTGCGTGCCGTCGTTCATCCTCAAGCTCATACAGTACGCCGAAGAGCACAACATCGACTACCGCAACAGCAGCATACGCCGCATCATAGGCATCGGCGAAGGTCTGCGCGAGCAGGATTTCAGCCTCAACCTCCTCGGTCGTCGCATCAAGGAAAAGTGGGATGTAGACCTCTTCGCCACCTACTCCTCCACCGAGATGGGAGCCACCTTCAGCGAATGCCAGTACGGCTGCGGCGGACATGTACACCCCGAGCTCATCATCGTCGAGATCATCGGCGACGACGACCTGCCCGTGGCCGACGGACAGCCTGGCGAGATAGTTGTCACCACCCTCGGCGTCGAAGGCATGCCCCTGCTGCGCTTCCGCACCGGCGACATTGCTGCCAAAATCACCGACCGCTGCCAGTGCGGCCGCTACAGCTATCGCCTCACCCCACTCGTGGGCCGCAAGAACAACATGATCAAGTTCAAGGGCACCACCCTCTACCCACCAGCCATCAACGACGTGCTCGACAACACCGACTACGTCACAGGCTACGTCATCGAGGTCTCCACCAACGATGCCGGTACCGACAACGTGAAGGTCAAACTCAGCCTGCGCCCCGACGCCCCTGCCGACGCCGTCAAGCAGCTCAAAGACTCCTTCCGTTCGCGCATCCGCGTGGCTCCCGACATCGAGGTGCTGCCCGCCGAAGAAATACAGCGTATCAACTTCCCCGCCAAAAGCCGCAAACCCATCAAATTCATCGACCTCCGCAAGAAATAACTGTGAGCTGTAAGCTGTAAGTGTTAAGTAGCTGACGCAGCCCGACGGCAACCGCCCCACTTAAAACTTAAAGCTTAAAACTTAAAACTCAAACAATATGTTCGACAATATCCGTCCCCTCTACGACTCCGAACTGCCCGATGCCTTGCACCAGATAACAGCCTCTCCTCTCTTCGCACCCCTGGCAGCCTATGTCTACCCCGGCGAAGACCCCAAGGCCGTGGCCAAACGCATCTGCGCCATCCCCGACATACACACCATGCAGGACACCGTCATGCGCGCCGCCATCGGACGTATTGTCGCCTCCTCCATCACCGACTTCACCCACAGTGGCAACGACCAGCTGGTCCATGGCCGCCCCTACCTCTTCGTATCCAACCACCGCGACATTGTTCTCGACGCCTTCCTGCTGCAGTATCTACTCTTCGACTACAACCAACTATACATAACCTTCGGTGCCAACCTCATGCAGGACCCCATCATCACCCTCATCGGTCGCGCCAACCGTATGTTCCGCGTCGAGCGTGGCGGCACCCCCAAGGAGTTCTACCGCAACATGCTTCAGGTGTCGCAATACATCCGCCAGGTCATCGTCGGCGACCAGCACTCTGTGTGGATAGCCCAACGCAACGGACGCACCAAAGACGGCCGCGACCATACCGAGGTCTCCATCCTCAAGATGTTCGCCCTTAGCGGACGCTCCACACGCGAGGCACCCCTGCTGCCGCTGAAAGCCCTCAACATAGTGCCCGTAAGCATCAGCTACGAATGGGAACCCTGCGACCTCCTCAAAGCCCACGAGCTGCATCTGCGTGCCACAGGCCCCTACCGCAAAGCCAAAGGCGAGGACATGAACTCCGTGCTCACAGGCATCATGCAACCCAAAGGCCATGTGAACCTCAGCATCAACGCCCCGCTCACCGACGAGGAGATAGACCGCTGCTCGGCCACCGACAGCCCCTTCGAGAACCTCGCCGCACTCATCGACCGCCGCATCACCACCGGCTACCGCCTGCACCCCACCAACTACCTGGCCTACGACCTCGTGCACCACACCACCCACTTCGCCGACCACTACTCCCCTGCCCTCAAGGAGCAGTTCCAACAGCGCATAGCCACCATCCCCGACGCCGAGAAAAACATCCTGCTCGACATCTACTCCAACCCCGTCAGCCAGCAATACCCAACGCTGATATAAAACAGAAGAAGCCAAACCGATGTCTGGCTTCTTCTTTCCCGGCGGAGAGACAGGGATTCGAACCCTGGGACCAGCAAGCTGGTCAACGGTTTTCGAGACCGCCCCGATCGACCACTCCGGCATCTCTCCATTAGGTCTGCTTTTTTTCAAAAAGCGGGTGCAAAAGTACTAACTTTTGGCGACATGGCCAAATTTATTTTACAAATCATTCATTTTCGTACCATTGGCCGTAATCTCCATGCGCATTCCATCGCTAGCCACGATACAATTGGTGTATTGTTCGCGTGCCTGTTGCAACAACACATCGGGCTCCTTGTAGCGGGCACTGAGGTGCGTCAGCAGCAGCTGTTTCACTCCCGCCTTCTGTGCCAATAGACCAGCCTGCCCGGCAGTGAGGTGCTTGCGCTGCTCGGCCAGCTCGGCCAGCTCGTTGGCAAAGGTGCACTCCAGGCACAGCAGGTCGGCACCCTCGATGTGCGGCAATATCGCCTCGTCGTAGGCCGTGTCGCAACAATAGGCATAGGTCAGCGCGTCGGCCGTAACACGGAAGCCGTAGGTGGGCACGCTGTGGTCTATGCGGAAAGCATCCACGGTGCACTTGCGGTTCTCCAACACCCTCTGCTCGCCCTCCTCGAAATCCATCTCCGTCCATTCGATGGGGTATTCTATATGGTTGCCCGTAAGCTCGAAGGTGGTCTCTATCACCTGCTTCGCCCCCTTGGGCGCCACAATGCTGACAGGCTCCGTGCGGCCACAGAGGTGCATTGTGGAAAGCAGTCCCGGCAGCCCGAAGAAGTGGTCGCCATGCAGGTGCGAGATGACGATGGTGGAGATGCTCTGCAACTTAAGGTGATGCTGGCGTATGCGGTCCTGCGTGCCCTCGGCACAGTCGATGAGCAGCTTGAAACCCCGTATGTTGAGCACCTGCGCCGAGCAGTGGCGCTTGCCCGTCGGCGACGCCGCTCCCGAACCCATTACTGTGAGGTAGATGTTCATTGAAACTTGAAACTTGAAACCTGAAACTTGAAACTTGAAATCTGAAACTTGAAACCTGAAACCTGAAACCTGAAACTATTGTAGTTAAGACAATACCGCCGTTTCTTTCGTGGTTAACGAGCTCAGCCATAGCAGCAGCATCGTTATGCCGCCGTTGATCAGCAGGATGGCAAAGCCGAAGTCGAAACCGTAACTGCTGCTGCACCACATGTTGAGCAGATACGACGCCACCGGCGACAGCACCGCAATCACCGGCACCCAGCTGTCGCGCGCACGCCGCTTGGTGAACAGGCCGTAGGCATACAAGCCCAGCAGCGGCCCGTAGGTGAAGCCGGCAATCATAAACAGGGTGTCAATCAGCGAATCGTTGTGGAACGGACGGAAAGCGATGATGACCAACAGGTAAAGCAGAGCGAAGCAGACGTGGACAATACGGCGGACTGCTAAAGTTGAAAGTTGAAAGTTGAAAGTTGAGATTTTGGCAGACGCATCAGTTTCACTCTTCAACTTGTCGAATCCCAAGAAGTTGTAGCAGAAGGTCGTCGTGAGGGCCGTCAGGGTGCCGTCGGCACTGCTGTAGCCTGCCGCCACCATACCCAGCACGAAGACCACCGCCGTGAAGCCGCTCAGCGAGAAAGCCACCGACGGGAATATCTTGTCGGGCACCACCACGCCCGCCTCGTTCACCGGCAGCGCGAAGCCCGTCTCCGAAGCGTATGCCAGCAGGGCGGCTCCGAGGCAGAGGAACAGTATGTTCACCACGATGAAGAGCATGCTGCTGGTCATCACATTCTTCTGCGCATCACGCAGCGTCTTGCAGGTCAGGTTCTTCTGCATCATGTCCTGGTCGAGGCCCGTCATGGTGATGGTGATGAACATGCCGCTCAGTATCTGTTTCCAATAGTATTTAGGCGCCGTCGGGTCGGTCTCGAACATGCGCGTATAGCCCTTGTCGGCCGAGCTTTTCAACAGCTCGCCAAGGCTCATATCCAGATTGTTGAGTATGGCAACAACGGTGACTATGGCCGCCAGCAGCAGGAAAGTGGTCTGCAGCATGTCGGTCCACACCACCGTCTTGATGCCGCCGCGGAAAGTATAGAGCAGTATGATGGCAATGAACACCACCGCCGGCACCCAGAACGGGATGCCCCAGGCGCGGAACACAAACTCGTAGAGCACGAAGACCACCAGGTACATCCTCAGCGCCGAGCCCAACAGGCGGCTAAGGATAAAGAAGATGGCACCCGTTTTCTCGCTCACCTTGCCGAAACGGTCGCCAAGGTAGGTGTAGATAGACGTCAGGTTGAGCTTATAGTAGAGCGGCAGCAGCACCAGTGCAATGGCAGCATAGCCAAGCACATAGCCGAACACCAGCGGCATATAGGTCCAGGCGCCGTTGTACACGCCGCCCGGCACCGACATGAAGGTGACGCCCGAGAGCGATGCCCCTATCATGCCGTAGGCCACCACAAACCACGGCGACCGCCGTCCGGCGCGGAAGAAAGCCTCGTTGCCCTTGGCGCCACGCCGCCCCGTGAGCCACATCACCAGAAACAGCAACACCGTGTAGGCGGCAAAACACAATAGTATAGTGAGTTCCATAAAATAATCACTGTATATAGACTTGCAAAGATACACAAAAAAAAGGGATTTATATACCTGTCGACAGCAAAATGCCGATAATTTGACAAAGCTATGCAACCATCAGGAAAAGGGTCTTGAAGCGAGGATTCAAAAACCACGAATACGCCCTATAGGGGTGCTCTGTTCTTCGGTTGTTCTTCGGTTGTTCTTCGATTGTTCTTCGATTGACTATCGAAGAACAATCGAAGAACAGACGGTAAACAATTGAAAATTAAGGCCGCTTTCCAGCATCTCTGGTCAAAGCCAGGTGCCCTACCTCAGCACCTCGATGACGCCGTTGCGGCGGACGATGCCGCCACAGGCGCTCTTGCCGAGGAAGCGGAAGAAGTAGGTGCCGTCGGGACTGCCGGTGGCAGCGGGGTCCCAGAAGTCTTCGTGCCGGTGCACGTCGCGTGCGTGGAACACCTGCACGCCCCACTGGTTGAAAATCCACACCTCGTTCATGGGATAGAGGCCGAGGTCGACGAGGTTGACCACCTCCCAGCGATCGTTCACGCCGTCGCCGTTGGGGCTGACGAGGTTGGGAAATTCGAGCCAGGCGGTGACGATGGTGACGGTATGGGTGACGGTGTCGACGCAGGTGTGGGTGATTGTCAGCGTGTCTGAAGGCATGAATGCCTGTGTGCGGCTGGCGGCGAGGGTTACGTCGAAGTCGCCACGCGGCATGTCGCCCTGCCAATGGTAGACGGGCGAGTACTCGTCGTGGGTGTCGGTGGTGCCGTCGGCGGTGACGAATGTCCACTGCCACTGGCAGTCGGCCGGCTGGCTGTAGTTGCTGAACTCGGCCTCGGGGCAGATGTCGGCGGGACGGAACGGCAGCCATGAGAACTCGGCCTTGGGCGACCGGAACACATAGACGGGCCACACCAGGGTGTCGCTGCAACCGTTGATGTCGACGAGCATGAGGGTTGCCGTAGCGTCGTAGCATGAATCGTCGAAGGGGTACTGCAGGGTGCCTTCGCCGCTGACAACGGTGTCGGCCGCGAGGGTCCAGAGGTGGGAGACGATGCCGGGTGTGGTGTCGCGCAGATAGAGGGTGGCCGGGGCGCAGCCCTTGAGCGGCAGGGTGTCGGCCCAGTGGATGCCGTCGAAGCTGTAGGATGCCATGATGTCGGATACGGTATCGCGCTGAAACAGGGCCACATGCACCAGGCTATCGCAGCCATGGACAGTGGCAATGATGGTGTCGAAGGCCGTCGGACCGCCGTAGTCGACGCCGCGATAGAGGAAAGGCCGCCCAGGGCAGACGACGACGGTGTCGGAGACGTCGAACGCAGGATTTACCGTGAGGTGCAGACGGTAGGAGCTGTCGCATCCGGCGGCGTTGGTGTAGACGAAACAGGCGACGGTGTCGGCCAAGAAGGTGGATCCCCGGTAGTCGAGGTGATCGCAAACGACGGCGACAGTGTCTATGAGGGCGGTGTCACGCACGGCGAGGTTAAGCAGGCGCAGGCTGTCGCAGTTGATGGGCAGCACATAGCTGCCGGCGGTAGCGAAGAGGGTGTCCATGAAGCTGAGCGTGTGGTTGGCGCAGAAGCTGGTGTCTACGGTGTCGAAGGGATATTCGAGCCGCAGTTGCCGCGTAATGGTGTCGCGGCAGTCGCCGCCCGAAAGCGCCGCCACAAGGCTGACGGTATAGGTGCCGCTGTCGGGGAAGAATACCACAGGGTTGCGGAGAGTGGAGGTGCCCAGGGGTCCGAAGTTCCAGAACACCGAGTCGCAGGCAGTTGCGGTGTCGACGACAAGGTGGCTACGGTCGCTGAAGTCGACACGGAAGCGGCAGTTGTTGCGGCCGACGGTGTAGTCGAAATCGGCTTCGGGCAACACCAGAAGAGACACGACGCTGAGGGTTACTACGCAGGTGGGGTCGCCGATGAAGGAGAGGTCGCAGTAGTAGGTATGTCCGTCGGCAGGCAGGTCGGCGCTGCGCGAGGTGGAGATGACGGCATAGGAGTCGTCGCGGCGCCAGCTGTAGTTGAAACCATCGGGGGCCTCGACGTGGTTGATATCGCCTTCGGAGCAGGTGGAATAGGCGATTGTCTTCTTGGCACAATGGAGGTTGTAGTAGGCATAGCCGAAATGGCCTCCCTCGTCGCAGTCGTAGGTGGTGAGTCGGAGCTGGACATTCTGCCCGTGGTAGGCGGAGAGGTCGATGCCAACGATGGTCCAGTCTTTCCATAACAGGAGCTGTCCGTTGTAGCTTTGTACATTCCACCCAAGGCTGGAATTGGCCACAAAATCGTATGAGTTGCAACTGGCGGGTTCTATGAGGTTGCCGTCGGCGTCGAGCATCTCGATACGGAAACGTGGCTGGTTGGCAAGGGTGTGGTTCGGATCTTGCATGACAGCGGCATACTTGAGGATGAGCATATCGAAGTCGGTGGTGTCGACATGTATATTGTAGAGCATGGCTTCGGCCTTGCGGCCAGCCATCCGGTTGCCGAGACGCACAGAGTGGTCGTCGCCGGGAGCCACCATGCGCAGCTGCGACCCAACAACAGGGTCGGTGGCGGTGGTGTCGGTGCATACAAGGTGACGGGCGGTGATGTCGTTGCCAGACACTATGCCGACATTCTGGTATGGATTATCAAAATCGCCATAGAACGGCGTGACTTTGGTGGAGAAAAGCTTACGGGTGTCGACACAGCTGCTGCTGTCGCATTCGGGCTGGATGAGGGTGATTGTGTATGTCTCAATGTCGGTAGATGTGGTGCAGCCACCGTTGGGGCCACAGTCGGCCCACACCGAAACGGTGTAGGCAACGTTCTCGACAAACTGTACAGATATTGTGTCAACACCATAATATATGCTATCGTGCAACATGCTGCCGGAAGCAGAAATGCTGACATGCACCGCAGGACTGCCAACGGCGTTCCACGTGAACTGCACAGGTGGAATGTCGGTGTCGCATCCCCGGTAGATGGCCACAAATTCGCCTTCCATATTCTCGAGCTCATAGTTTGCAGTATGGAAATTCCACATCATGCATCCGTTTGTCATAACACGGATGTCGTCGATAGTGGCACTGCTACTGCCAGACATCTTGTGGAAAGCAATGTAGTGATCGCCCTGCGGAGCCGCAGAAAGGTCAACGACATAGCGATACCAAAAGCCGCTCACCCCCGAGGAGATATAGGTTAAACTATGGAACGTGGTATAGTCGTTAGGGTTGGTCATTGTGCCAACCTCGAGGTTTTGGCCCTGAAGGGCCCAGTATTGCATATACGCCCCTTGACTGAAATCGGGCGACATATATGGCATAGAGATATAGCAGTCGGTATTGAGGGTAAATAGCAACGCATTTGGCGAATCGTGGGATAGCGAGACAACTCTTGCATCTTGGGGATTGGTTGAGGTATAGTTGGGGCCGTGGGCTGACATCCATCCGCCAGGAAACTGGTACAATGGCATCTCGGCAAAAGTGATGCACGTGTCGAACTGTCCGCGCGCAACAGCCGCCAGCAGGAGGAATGCCAGCAGAAGGTAGGGTCTATGTGCGGTGCGAAACATTCGGGGATTAATAACGTAGAATACCAATTAATATTGCATCATCGCAACACCTCTATCACGCCGTTGCGGCGAACGATGCCGTATGGGCTGCGGGCTTGGAATCGGAAATAGTAGGTGCCATCGGGGCTTGAAGTAGCGTTGGGATCCCAGAAGTCTTCGTGGCGCCGCACGTCGCGGGCATGGAACACCTGCACGCCCCACTGGTTGAATATCCACACTTCGTTCATGGGGTAAAGGCCCATCTCGACAAGATTCTTCACCTCCCAGCGGTCGTTCTGCCCGTCTCCGTTGGGTGTCACCAGGTTGGGGAACTCGAGCCACGAGGTGACAATCTGGATAGTATGGGTTGCAGTGTCGACACAGGTGTGGGTGATTGCCCGATTGCTTGAATCTATGATTGTCTGGGTAAGGCTGGCGGCAAGGGTGACGGCCACATTGCCTTGCGGCAAGGTGCCGCTCCAGCGATAGAAGGGCGAGAAGTCGGTGAGGCTGTCGGTACTACCGTCGGTGGTCTCTATTGTCCACAGCCAGCTGCAGTGGCCGGGCTTGGAATAGTTTATCAGCTGCACCTCGGGAGCCATGTCGGTGGGGCGCGCCGGGTCCCACACAAAGGAGGCCTTGGGGTTGGGGAAGACATAGATGGGCCAGCGCAGGGTGTCGGCACAAGCACCAAAGCTGACGACAGCGAGAGTCACCTCGGTGGCGAGAATGCTGTCGCTGTTGTCGAAGGTGAACTGTGCCGCCCGCGAGGTCGCGCCTACGCTGTCGGCGAGCAGCCAATGCCACGAGGCGCTGCCTTCAGACGAGTCGACGACGTGGAGCGTCTGTCCGCTGCAGAGCACTATGGGCACCGTGTCGGCCCACTGACGGAGGTCGACGCTATGGAAAACGCGAAGCTGGAATGCGCTGTCGCGCTGCACAAGGGCGATGTGCAGCAGCGAGTCGCAACCGTCGACGGTGGTCATAAGGGTGTCGATGGCGACAGGGCCGCCATAGTCGATGCCGCCATACACAAACGGGCTACCGGGGCATATAACAATGGTGTCGAAAATCTCATAGACAGGTGCTTCGACAGCAACCAGCATCACTGTGCTGTCTGCACCGTGGATGTCAGTGTGCCAGACGGTGACGCTGTCAGGCCCGAGGAAGGTGTGTCCCTCCCACTCCACCGGCCACTGGCCGGGACAGAAGCGGCGCTCGAGGCGGGTGTGCCGATTGGGCCACACATGCAGCACGTAATGCAGCGTGGTGTCGCAGCCGGAAGAGGCGGGTATGGTTATGGTGGTGTCGGCAGCAGCGTTGAAAACAATGCCGCGCCAGATGTGCGGCAACTGGTTCTGCACCACGGTGTCGCACACCTCGGCGTAGGGTCCTGCAAGCACCCTGCGGCTGATGGTACAGATGCAGGCGGGGTTGAAGCGGTCGATGAGGTCGCAATGGTAGAGGGTACCGTCGGCCGCCACGGTGATGCTCTGCACTGTGTCGACGGTGGCGGTTGTGCCGTCGCGGTACCAGCGGTAGCGGAAGCCGTAGGGGGCCACGAGGGTCATGCTGTCGCTCTCGCAACTGCCCACGGCATCGTGGCGCTTCAGGCACTCGAAGTTGTAGTAGCCGTAGCACCAGCGGTTGTTGACGACGCCGTCTGCGGCGGTGACGCGGACCCTGACACGCTGCCCATGATAGGCGCTGAAGTCGAAGGCTATGCCAGTGAAATTGCGCCGCCTGTACATGCTGTTCATCTCGTCCCACCCCGTGTTGTCCCACATGTCGATGTAGAAGCGGTTGCAGGCCTCGGGCTGCATCTGAGCCATGGTGTCGTCGAGCAATTCAATGCTGAACCATGCCGGATGCAATGTATCATTGTGGTGGGCCACTTCCGGGCCTTGGAAAGTTCCGAAAGCCATAGCCACGGTATACTTCATCACCAGCAGGTCGGCCTCGTTGGTGTCGACAGTGATGGTGTAGAGCATGGCGTCAGTCTCCCAGTCGCCCAAGCGGTTGCCTAGACGCAGAGTTCTAGTGTCGCCAGGCGGTATGGTCCGAGGGAAAACCATCATGCCGCCGCCGTCGGAGCCCGGAGTGGTATTTATAGCATGCGAGCCGGCGTAGATACCCGTGACACCTTGGGAGGTGTTGGTATAGGTGCCAGTGAGAAGATGGGGGGCGATATAAGTCCCGTGGTAGGGAACGGCCATAGAGGAATTGTAGTCGGTGATGTCGGGGCATGAGCCCTCGCGATAGCGGAGCACCTGTACGCTCTCCGAATACGGTATCTGCACACAAGGCGACGTCTGGCACCCATCGAGGTACAGTGTGGCGCTAAAGGCGTTGCCAGAGTTGCGCGGAACGGTGAGGCTCGTGTCTCCCACTTCCATGTAATACCAATAGCCACCCACATCAAGATGCACCAAAGCGTTGCCCACACGCTGCCATTCAAATCGCACCGAGTCGGCACGGTTCTCGGCCACCCGCAAACCCCAGGCGGCACAGGGAAACGAGGTGAGGTGTATGTCGTCGATAAAGAAAGTGCCGTCCGAAGCGAAGAGGTCGTGCCCGAAGAATGCGATCCGCGCCCCTGTGGGCACCGAGGAAAGGTCGACGGCAAAGAAATGCCACTGCTGCATCCAGCCGTGGGCGGTGGCGAGGAGGTGGAACGTAGTGCTGTCGGAGGCGTCGGTCATATATCCCACCGAGAGATAGTCAGGATTAAGGTGGGGATAGTACCAGAATGTAATCCACACCCCGTTGGCGGAGTAGTTTATGCCCTCGTCGGGCATGATGGCATAACAGGTGCAACCGTTAATCTGCATCGCCTTGCTGCCGGTATGAACAGTATGCGACTGTACACCCACATAGTGGTAGTCCAGGTTTGGCAGCGCACTCCAATACATAGGCCGTGAGTTGTCGTACCCATCTTCGAAGGTATAACAATAATCCACCTGACCCACTGCCGGCACAACAGCCGACAACAGCAGCCACAACAAGCCCATGTATCCTATACGACGCATCATTTTTAATATTTTAATAGACGCAGAACATATTGTTTTGTTGTCGCGAAAGCCCGTATTTAACATTATTTAACGCGCGTGCATATTTTTTTAAAGAAAAACACAATAAACAAAGACAAGATGCGTTAAATGAGAGTGTAATTATATTTAGACATGAAGAAAGCTAACAAAATACTGGCACTTATTGCCGCCATTGCCATCAGCGCCTGCGCCTATGCACAGACCGGTCGCGACCTGCAGTACGACGAGCTCAAGGGCGACGTGAAACGCGTCGACGCCGTGATGTACGAAGCCACCTACGACCTAAACGACAGCCTCGTCAACGGCGACCAACTGGAGCACCTCATCACCGAATATCGCCAGAACGGCCAGCGTCGCACGCAGACCTACCTCTCGGTGGCCGAGGACATCATCTTCCGCACCCGCTACAAACACGACGGCTTCGGGCTCACCACCCTCGAGCATGTGGTCGACAACCGCGACAATGTGATAGGCCGCACATACTACATCTATGACACCGAACACACACTTACTGAAGTTTACGTCGAAGATGCCGAGCGCCAGATTGAAAGCCGCATGCTGCTCAAGCACGACGCTCTGGGCCGCATCAGCCAGCGTAGCTACAACGACCACTACAACGACGTGTTCAAACGCGAAGTTTACGTCTACAACCCCGACGGTTCTATCAACAAGGCTGTAGTCTACGACCGCTCGAAGAAGAAGGTACAGGAGAAACGCTGGGAATACGACGAGCAAGGCTACATCACCAGCTACACCCTCTACGACTACACCGAAGAGGAACCCGAGATGTTCATCACCCTCTACAAGCGCGACTACGACGCCCACGGCAACTGGACCAAATGCACCGAGTACGAGCTTCTCGGCGACCGTATGATCCCCAACTTCACCACCGTCCGCACCATAGAGTATTTCTAGCATTGCATCACAGTCAATTTTATACTTACAGAAGCATTACAGAAATGATGGAAACAAACAGAAATTTCTGTAATGCTTCTGCCTTTTCTGTCCCTTTCTGTAATAACAAATAACATCTGTAAATGAAATGCGGATTCGTAAATATAATTGGTAACCCCAACGTGGGCAAGTCGACACTTATGAACGCTCTTGTCGGAGAGCGTTTAAGCATAATAACTTCCAAGGCCCAGACCACCCGCAAGCGCGTGATGGGCATTGTCAACGGCCGCATAAGCGAGAGCCATCAAGCCTGCTTGGATGGCCGAGCGCCAGAGGCCGTGGGCGCAGCCAATGGGGACGATTTCCAGATTATCTACACCGACACCCCCGGCATCGTCAACCCCGCCAACAAACTCCACGAGCAGATGATGGGATTTATCGGCACCGCCATGCAGGATGCCGACCTCTTCCTCCTCGTTACCGAGGTTGGCGAGAAATTCAAGAACCGCCACGTGCTGCAGAAGGTCATAGACAGCGACACTCCCGTCATCCTTGTCATCAACAAGATAGACCTCTCCGACCAGGCCACCATCCAGAAGAAGATTGCCTACTGGCAGTCCGAAATCCCTCGTGCCGTCATAGTTCCCTGCTCTGCTACTGAAGGGTTCAACATCGACAAGATATTCGACCTCATCCTCGAACGCCTGCCCGAGCACCCAGCCTATTTCCCCACCGACGAGCTGACCGACCGCACCATGCGCTTCTTCGTCAGCGAGATAGTGCGCGAGAAGATACTCCTCTACTACCAGAAGGAGATACCCTACAGCTGCGAGGTGGCTGTGGAAGCCTACGAAGAAAAGGACGGCATCGACAACATCTCGTGTCTCATCTACGTCGAACGCGAAAGCCAGAAGGCCATCCTCATCGGCCACCAAGGCAAAGCAATCAAAAAGCTGGGCATCGAAGCCCGCAAGGACATCGAGGAGTTCACCGGCAAGAAATGTTTCCTCTCCCTACACATCAAAGTGCTGAAAGACTGGCGCAATAGCGACCGTGCACTGAAGAGCTTTGGCTACGTGCTGGATGACTAAAAAAGAAGGCTGCCTGTTCGGGCAGCCTTCTTTTTTTTGTCAGTGCCAATCTTACTCGGCAGCAGCCTCGCCTTCACCCTCGCCGGCAGTGGCGCTGGCACGGGTGCTCACCACGTTGACCACCTCGGCGCTCTTCGGGTTGAGAATCTCATAACCCTCGCAGGCGATGTCCTGCACGCGGATGCGCTGGTTGACATCGAGGTTGGTGATGTCGAGGAGAACCTCGCTGGGCATGTTGGCGGGAACAGCCTTCACGTTGCGGCGTTTCTGCTTATAAGCCAACTTACCACCTTTCATGACACCCTTCGAGGTGCCGGTGGTGTGCACGGGGATGGACATCACGACGGGCTTGCCATCGGTCAGCTCGTAGAAGTCAGCATGGTAGACAATCTCGGTCACGGGGTGGAACTCGATGTCTTTCAGCATAGCCATGTGGTCGGTGCCATTGATGGTGATCTTCTCGAAGCAGGGTTCGGGGTTGAACAGAATGCGCTGGAAGGCAGTCTGGTCGACGCTGAACATAATCTGCTCGCCCTTACCGTACATGACGCAAGGAACCTTGGCGTCGCGACGCAGAGCCTTAGCATCCTTTTTCCCTACGTTCTCACGGAGAGAACCGCTCATTGATACTACTCTCATTGTTGTTTTGTTTTAATTTGTTAATGATTAATTATATGATTGCATTACTGCAAATCGTTCATGCGGTGGATGACACCTTTACGGTGCAGGGTGGTCTCGTAGAGGTTGTCGAGGCTCTCGTAGTTGACCACGCGGCGGATGGCCTCGGCCAACAGCCAGTCGCAGCTCAGGACGTGGATCTTGCTGCTCTCGCGCTTCAGCGGGATGGTGTCGGTGGTGACAAGTTCCTCAAGCTCCGAGGCTTCGACCTTCTCTATGGCCTGACCGCTGAGCACGGGGTGGGTAATCATGGCGCGCACGCTTTTGGCGCCGCTCTCCTTGATGATGCCGGCGGCCTTGCAGATGGTGGTGCCGGTGTCGATGATGTCGTCGAGCAGGATGACGTGCTTGTCCTTCACGTCGCCAATGAGGCGCATCTCGCCAATCTCATTGGGTTTGTTGCGGTGCTTGTAGCAAATGACGAAGCTGTTGTTCAAGGTCTTGGCATAGACGCCGGCACGTTTGCTGCCACCCATGTCGGGGCTGGCGAACATCACGTCCTCAATGTCGAACTTCTCGCGGATATAGGGCATGAAGAGGCTCGAACCGTAGAGGTGGTCGACGGGGATATTGAAGAAGCCCTGAATCTGGTCGGCGTGGAGGTCCATGGTGATGACGCGGTCGACACCGGCGACGCTGATCATGTCGGCTATAAGCTTCGATGCTATAGGCACATGGGGTTTATCTTTGCGGTCCTGACGGGCGAAACCGTAGTAAGGTATCACGGCGATAATCTTCTGGGCCGAGGCGCGCTTGGCGGCGTCGATCATCATCAGCAACTCGAAGAGGTTGTCAGTCGGGGGGATAGTGCTCTGGATGATGAACACAATACCGCCACGGATGGTTTCCTCGTAGGAAGGCTGGAATTCACCATCGGCATACTGGAAAACGGTCGAGTTGCCCAGCGGAATGCCATAGATTTCCGCCACACGGCGTGCCAGGTTTTCCGTGGCGCGGCCGGCGAAAATAAATACTTTGTCAGAACGCATGCTGTTCATTATAGTATTGATTTAAGGTATTTTATATTGTTTTAGAATCTTTTCTTACTATCTGAAAACGAGTGCAAAAATACGAATTTTTATTGGTCCGGCAAAAAAATATTTTACCATGTCGAAAAAAGTGTGTACTTTTGCACCCGATTTCACGGAGAGAAAGAGTGATGCAAGAGGAGGAAACAACTCTTAATTCTTAACTCTTAACTCATAACTGAAACAAGCCCTGGTGGTGGAATGGTAGACACGGTAGACTCAAAATCTGCTGCTCGCAAGGGCGTGAGGGTTCAAGTCCCTCCCGGGGTACAAAACGGAGGTCAAACGACCTCCTTTTTTATTGCCTGAAACATAGTATAATATTGCTATAAACCAAGTGTTTACGAATAATCACCCAACAAAGGGGTATTTGAGTTTATTTGTTGTTATTTTATATTTTTTACTCAAATTCTTTCCCAAATCTTTCCCAAAAATAAAAATAAAATGTATCTTTGCAAAAATAAAATAAGATAACATAAAATAATATGGCAAAGAGTAAGAGTATTTTAATCAGCGGAAACCCTTATGTTGAGATGAGGGAAGCACGCGGTGGGGAGATTGTGAAGTTGCGGCTGGTGTACATACTCGGCAACACCATCGAAGTGGACGAGGAGGGAAAAAGGACATATCGCCAGCAACGGAAGCAGGAGAAAACCGACCTATGGTTGTGGAACAAAAAGCACCTCACCCCTGCCGAGAGCGAACACAACCGAGTGACAAAGGAGACCGCCAAGGTGGTGAGGGAAACGAGGGAGAGGGAGTTCCTGTCGAAAAGCCGAGGCTATATGTTCGCCGCCGACCGCAGCAAGATAAACCTCTACGAATGGTTTGAGGACTACATCGGCGAGTACTCCAAGGCTGACGAGAGGGTGTTGCGGCTCTCCGTGAAGCGGTTCCGCTCGTTCATCGAGGGCAGCAGACGCTACGCACTCTTCTCGAAGTGCATCCACCCCGACCAACTCACCCCCGACCTTGTGGAGGCATTCGTGGAGCAACTGGAGAAGGATTGCAGAGGCGAGGGAGCCAAGACCCTCTACAAGCGTTTCAAGAAAATCATCACAGCGGCCACCAAGCAGGGCGTGTTCCTCGACAACCCATGCGACGGCATCACGGCAAAGGTTGAGGACGAAGGGCGACTGAAGAAGGACGTTTTGACCGCCGACGAGATTACCAGGCTCCTGCAATGCAAGTTCGACCGACAGAGTGACGATGTGCGGCGTGCGTTCATCCTCTCCCTCTTCACAGGGCTGCGGTTCTGCGATGTCAAGGAGCTGCGGTACCGCAACATCAACTATGAGGAATGCACCCTCACGTTCCAGCAGCAGAAAACCAGGCGCACCAACACCGTACCCCTGCGTCCCGACGTGCTGGCGATGATAGGCAAAGGAGAGCCAGACAGTCTCGTCTTCCACCTCGGCAGCCCCGTGGCTTGCAACAAATCGCTCCAGCACTGGGTGAGCCGTGCCGGAATCAACAAGCACATCACGTGGCACTGCGCCCGGCACTCATTCGGAGCGAACACATACTACAACCTCAAAGACCTGCGGGCAACGTCGGAGCTGCTCGGACACGCCGACTCCAAGGTCACACAGATATACACCAAGGTATTCGACGACCGCAAGAGGGAGCTTGTGAACAGCCTGCCCAGCATCGAGGAATAACGCCCTCGGACACTCCAATTTTTTGTAAAAACACCCAAAGACACCCCAAATTATAGAAAGTGGGGTGTCTGTTTTTGTTGTATTCTGTTATTTGGAAAGTTAAACTTTTTAACAAAAACAACAGATTTCGACACGTTCAGACATTATAAAACACATTTTATTTGACTAACGAGTTTATCAAATTCTTCTTGCAAAAAATCCGATTTTTTCTTATTATTTTTGCAGCCGAAAAACATAATAAAATATTCAGTATAATGAACAACGAAGATTTTATCACATTTGAGGCTGCTTGTCAATATCTCGGCATCACAACTGGGCAGATGTACCAGTACACCCACAAAAGAGTTATTCCGGCATACAAGCCTTTCGGGAAGAAACTTTACTTTCTGAAATCGGAACTGAACAAAATCATTGGCTCGGCACGTATCGTCCCTCAAAGCGAAATCGAGGAGCAGGCCCGTCAGATAACCCGCAAACCAGCAGCCGTATGAAAAAGCCAGCCCCCATGCAGTCGGCATTGCTGGCGGTACTCTCCGACGGCAAGCCACACAGCAACTACGAACTGAACGCCCTTTGCAAGACATCGGACGCAAGGACGTCAATCAGCCACCTCCGTGCCAAAGGCGTACAGATCGTGGACGAGTGGTGCGTGAACTCGCAGGGGGTGCGTTACAAAGTTTATACATTAATCAGCCAGCAGTGAGAAAGGCACCATTGAGGGACGGAGTTATGGAGGCACTATCCGACGGCAGAAGACACACGATGCAGGAACTTGGCGAAAAGCTCGGCACTTGCATAACCTCTGTAGGGTGTCAAATATCCCGTCTCCGCTACCTCGGCGTTCCAATCCTCGACGAATGGACGGCAGAGGACGGCAGGTACTTCAAACGCTACTGGATAGACAACGGAAAGGAGCAACAACAATGAAGAAAAACAACAAGAGACCGACCTCGTACAAGGCAAAGCCCAAGAGGAAGACCAGGCGGGGCAGCACACCGAAGAAAAAACGTGACGAGATGGTTCTCATCACCATCAAGGACTACGACAAATACCAGCCGTTTCTTGACGAGCTGAAACGGCGAGGCATCACCGCCGAGAACTACCGTGAACACATGGCAGAGGTCGAGGAGTTGAGACCACTGTTTGAACATCGCCGGAAAGGAGGTGACTGATGGGCAAATTAATGGCAATGTACTGGTTCAAACATGACGTTGAGGCTCGAAATGACGATAAAATCATCAATCTCAGGATAGACTTGGGAGCAGCAGGCTACGGCATATATTTTATGATTCTCGAACTACTTGCGACTTCCGAAAACTTCAAATTGTCCGACAATTACAAGGCTATCGCATACAAGATTGGTTCAAATGAAGAGCTGGTGGAAAAAGTTGTGCTAAATTATGGATTATTTGAATTTGACAATGATTTTAAATTCTTCTACTCGCCACGATTGAAAAAACACATGGATGATGTGGTGGCCACTTCCGAGAAACGAGCTGTGGCAGGTAGAGTATCGGCGGCAAAACGAGCAGGGAAAAATGAAACAGCCGACGTGTGGAAAGTTCCAACGGAAGACGAAGTGAAGGAGTACTGTAAGAAAAATAACATTGATGTTAGTGTGGGAAAACGATGGTATGATTATAACAACATTATTGGGTTTTATGATGAAGACAACAAACCAGTAATAAAATATTGGAGAGCATCTTTGAAACGATGGGTTCAAAAACTCAAAAGAGACGGAGATTATTGAACACTTGTTGAACACTTGTTGAACACTTGTTGAACAGATAAAGATATAGATATAGATATAGAATCAGAGTCAGATGAAAGAAAGAAAAAAAAGAAAAAAGACGGCATGTCTGCCAGACAGACACGCGAGAAATGACAACAGACAGACACGCCGTCGTTTTTCCCTTTCGGATTTTCGCCAGTGCTACGCAGGCAGGGTGGCGAGGTCAGAGACAACCACGGCGAGGGCGAGGGGCAGCGACAGACAGGCAGGGCGACTCACCCCGTGCAACAGGCGACAGACAGAGAAAACACCGCGCGTGCGACCCCGACCGCAGCACCACCGACCACTCCACCAAACCCGACAAACACAACAGCTAATCGCGTGCGTGTAGAGAAATCGGACACCTCCGCAACCAAAAGCGACATAACTTGAAGAAAATCTTGCACATATCAAATAAATTTCGTAATTTTGCAAATAAAAAACCGAGACACTATGCAGATAGAATACGACGGACAGAAAGAAGAGGCGTACAGCCTCACCATCTACAAGACCCATGCCCAAGAGATATTGAGCGGCAGCAAGACTGTAGAGATACGCTCCTATAGCAACAAGAATTGTGAAATGTTCCTCGACCCCGACAAGACGGCTCTCAACGCCAAAGCCAGGGAAGAGGGACGGCTCTCCGACCTTGTGTGGCCGATGAAAGACATCTTCGCCATCCACTTCTACGACAGAGGCGGGCGGTATGAACTGAACGTCCTGCTCGACTACTGCGGGCTTGCCTGTATGTGCGAAGAGGACATCAAGGACTTGGGCGACCGATTCGGTTTCCACGACTACGACAACGAGTGGCAGCAGTACGCCAAAATGCCAAGGGACGACCGACCGTGGTTCTTTTGGTTCCACGTCTGCGAAATTGTGAGCAGCCGTGGGCTTTGATTGATAGTTGAAAATTTTGTCTGATAATTAACCCGATTGTCTAACCCTCAAAAATCAGAAAGGAGAATGCTATGGCACGAGAGTATTATGCCCAGAGGCAGAATCCCGACGGCACTGTCACCCGATACCGCACCGAGGACAGATACTGGCAGGGAAGAGCCTCAAGCATGGGTGCAGCCAGCCGCCGCCGTCCGCGTGTACTTGGATAACGTCCAATGACGCAGCGAAAGCGGCAATGTGAAAGGCTTTGTGGTGTTTCTGTGTAGCACCGCAGCCTTTCAAACAATGCCACAAGCGACACTCCGCAGATAAGGGAACAGACACAAGAGCCACACAGAGCCACGGAACCGCCCCACAGAGCCACGAACAGACCGAGGACGGACAACCGACCACCCAACACAAGAAAACGCCCACAGAGGGCAAAAGAAACGCAAAAATCAACAACAAGGACACCCGACAGACACCACACAAGATGTTAGAACGAGCAAAAGAGATAATCAGAGACATTGCAGCCGAGACCGACAGCATCATTCTGATGCACTCCCTCTCCGGCAAGGACAGCATAGCCCTGCTCGACCTCTGCTCCCCTCATTTCAGGCGAATCGTCTGCGTGTATATGTACGTCATCCCCGACCTCGACCACATCAAGCCATATCACGCATACGCCGCCAACAAGTACCAAAACGCCGAATGGATGCAGGTGCCTCACTACGGACTCTACTCCTGGATAAAGTACGGCTATATGGGCATTGAGAAAAACCCGAAACAGAGGCTGTGGAAACTCGCCGACATCATAGACAAGGTGAGGGAGCGGACTGGTGTGGAATGGGCTTGTCTCGGATTCAAACAGACCGACAGCCTCAAC
>JAFXUY010000081.1 GCA_017524785.1 Bacteroidales bacterium
CGACAGCGAGCTGGGCACCGCGGTGACCATCGAAGGGTCGCATATCGTCGACCAGCACCCCGAAGCGTGCCCCTGCGGCACCTCGATAGCCGTCAAGAACCTCTTCTTCAACGTACCGGCACGGCGCAACTTCCTGAAGAAAGACAATGTGGAGATGAGCCACATAGAGGAAGTGTTCCGTCGCATCACCCTGATACACTACGACCTGGGCTTCAGCCTGCAGCACAACGGCAAGACGGTGTACGACCTGAAGGCCGGCTCGATGCTGCAACGCATTGCGGGACTCTTTGGCAATCCCTACAAGGAGCGCATGTACAACGTAGAAGAAGAGACCGACATAGTGAAAATAAAAGGCTTCGTGAGCAAGCCCGAATTCAGCCGCAAGACACGCGGCGAGCAATACCTCTTTGTTAACGGGCGCTTCATCAAGCACCCGGCATTGAGCGCCGCGGTGGAGAAAGCCTATGCCGACCTGCTGCCGGACCACTCCTACCCTTCCTATTTCATCGGACTGACCGTCGACCCGTCGCGCATCGACGTCAACATACACCCCACAAAGACCGAGGTGAAATTCGTCGACGACCACGCGCTGTTCGCCATACTGCGGTCGGCCGTGAAACGTGCCCTAGGCCAGTTCAGCCTTGCCACGGAGTTGAGCTTCGACACTCCCGACGAGTTCAACATAGGCCCTGCGCCGAAGGGCTTCGTGCCGCAGCAGCCTCAGATACGCTACCACGAAGGCTACAACCCCTTCCGCGCCACACAGACGCAGACAAAGATAAAACTAGACAATCTAGAATCTCTAGAAAATCTAGATAATCTAGATAATCTAGAATCTCTAGAGAAGCTAGACAACCTAGATAAACCGGAGGTGCCTGCCGCCAGCCCAGCCTCGCCGGCGCCCGACGCATGCATGCAGGTGCAGGGGCGATATATCGTGGCTCCGCTCAGTTCGGGCATAGCCATCATAGACCAGCAGCGGGCCCATGAACGAATCATCTACGACAGGCTGACGCAAGCAGGCAGCCAGACAATAAGGCAGTCGCAGACACTGCTGTTCCCCGTAAGCTGCCAGTTCTCGGCATCGGACGCCGAACTGCTCGGCGAACTGCTGCCCGACCTCAAAGAATACGGCTTCGAGATATCGGCTGCCGGACAGTGCACCTTCATAGTGAGCGCCACACCCGCCGAACTGGGCGAGAGCGACCTGCAGGCACTGCTCGACCAGATGCTGGGCGAATATAAAGGCTCCACGATGCAGAAATACAGCAACCGCACGGCGACACTCTGCGCATCGATGGCACACCAGATGGCCATACGCAAAGGCCAGCAGCTGACACGCGAAGAGATGCAACGCCTCATTGCCGACCTCTTCGCCTGCCCCATGGCCGAGATATCGCCATCGGGCAAACGGATTATTACAATTGTAAAACCAGAAGAACTACTGAAATAATGGCACAATACCAACCACAAGGCTTCCGCATACTGCCCCCGGCAGTGAAACACCTGCTGATTATCAACATAATTGGCTATCTGGCCTATTATGTGCTGGCCCGACAGAATATCGTCGACCTCAACTACTGGCTCGGCATCTGGAGTCTGCAAGCCGGAAACTTCCATATCTGGCAGCCGCTGACCTACATGTTCATGCACGGCAGTTTCGACCACCTGTTCTTCAACATGTTCACGCTATGGATGTTCGGTGCGGTGCTTGAGCGCTACTGGGGCACACGACGCTTTATTTTCTACTACCTGGTTTGCGGCATAGGTGCCGGACTGCTCAACATGCTCATCCCCGGAATCCACGTATCGGTGGGAGCCTCGGGTGCCGTCTACGCACTGCTGCTGGCCTTCGGCATGATGTTCCCCAACGAATATATCTACCTTTACTTCCTGGTGCCCATCAAGACCAAATGGTTCATCATAGGCATGGTGGTGCTCGAACTGTTGGAAGGCATCTTCCGCAGCTACGACGGCATAGCCCATTTCGCCCACCTCGGCGGCATGCTTATCGGACTGATACTCATCCTTTATTGGAGAAAACATCCTTTCGGAAGAATATAAACTTGCTGCATTTTATCTTTTTTTCGTATCTTTGCAAAACAAAAATAACGTAAAACGTAAAACATAAAACCTCAAACATAAAATCTCAAACATAAAACGCATGTACGAGCATTTGAAAACAGAAGAACGTGGCACCGTAGCCATCCTGACAATCAGCGCCCCGAAGAGCCTCAACGCCCTCAACAGCAAGATTCTGGGCGAGATGGACGACTACCTGACCAATTTTGATTGCAACAAATACCGCTGCCTGATAGTCACTGGCGACGGCGAGAAGAGCTTCGTGGCCGGTGCCGACATCAGCGAGATGGCCACCCTCAACGTGCCGCAGGGACAGACCTTCGGCAGCAAGGGTGCGGCGGTGTTCCGCAAGCTGGAGACATTGCATGTGCCCGTAATCGCTGCCGTCAACGGCTTCGCCCTCGGCGGTGGCTGCGAGCTGGCGATGGCTTGCGACATACGCATCTGCTCGGAGAATGCCAAGTTCGGCCAGCCCGAAGTTGGACTGGGCATCATTCCTGGTTTCAGCGGCACCGTGCGTCTGGCACGCCTCGTGGGCATGGGCATGGCCAAGCAGCTCATCTATACCGGCCGCGCCATACGTGCCGACGAAGCCCTACGCATAGGCCTGGTCAATGCCGTGGTTCCGCAGGCCGAGCTGATGGAGAAAGCCATGGAGATTGCCAACCAGATTGCCGCACAGGCACCGCTGGCAGTGAAAGCCGCCAAGCAGTGCATCAACGCAGAATACGACATGCCTGCCGACGAAGCCATCATGTACGAGAGCGGCATCTTCGGCCAGTGCTTCGCCACCGAAGACCAGAAACAGGGCATGAAAGCCTTCCTCGAGAAAGGCAAATACGAATTCCAGGGAAAATAAAACTCAATAATATTCAAACAATCAAACATTCAATCATTATGAAGATTTGTGTTATCGGAACCGGCACCATGGCCAAAGGCATTGTGAAAGCCTTCGCCACCAAGATGCCCATCGTCATGAAGAGCCGCACGCAGGCCAGCCTCGACAAGGCCATGGCCTCCATTGCCAAAGGCTACGGCAAACTGGTTGAGAAAGGCAAGATGACCCAGGAGGCCGTCGATGCCCTGCTCAAGAACATCACCACCACCACCGACTACGCCACCTTCGCCGATGCCGACCTCGTCATCGAGGCCGCCGTCGAGGAGATGCAGCTGAAGAAAGATGTCTTCACCGAGCTCGACACCATCTGCAAGCCCGAGACCATCTTCGCCACCAACAGCAGCTCGTTGAGCATAACCGAGATTGCCGCCTGCACCAAGCGTCCGGCCCAGTTCATCGGCATGCACTTCTTCAACCCCGCCGACCGCATGGCACTGGTGGAGGTTATCCGCGGCCAGCTGACCAGCGATGAGGTCTGCAAGTGCGTCATCGACCTGGCCACCGAGATCGGCAAGCAGCCCGTCGAGGTGAAAGAAGCTCCCGGCTTCGTGGTCAACCGCATCCTCATCCCGATGATTAACGAGGCTGTCGGAATCCTGGCCGACGGTATCGCCACCGCCGAAGACATCGACAAGTGCATGATGCTCGGTGCCAACCACCCCATGGGCCCGCTGGCACTGGCCGACCTCATCGGCAACGACGTCAACCTGGCCATCATGGAGGTGCTCTACAAAGAGTTTGGCGATCCCAAGTATCGTCCCCACCCCCTGCTCCGCAAGATGGTCCGCGCCGGCCTCCTCGGCCGCAAGACTGGCGAAGGTTTCTACAAATATTGATTCACATTCGCATGACAAGAGGGTGCCCGACTTATACGGGCACCCTCTTTTTTATTTCCTACCGGTTCCTGTTCTAACATCGCTCTGTTGATAATAACCGTTGGCACAGAAGTTGCAGGTGGATTTATTGTTGTAATTTTGCACTTGATTTAAACGGCCAACCATGCGCCGTTAAAACAAACATATATGGAAGCTAACCTGAGCGAAAACACAAAGAAAGCTGTGGCCTTCAGCCGCGACGAAGCCATACGCCTGAAGAACGGCAGCATAGGCGTGGAGCACCTGTTTCTGGGCCTGACCCGCCTGCCCGAATGCTCGGCATTTACCATGCTGGCAGCCCTCGGCGTGAATGCCATGAGCCTGAAAGAGACGATAGAGAAGCATGTGGGACAGGCCGAGGCCGACGTGCGCTATGCCGACGACAGCGAGATACCCATGCTGCGCCAGACCGAGAAGGTGCTGCGACTCTCCTACCTCGAGAGTATCAAGATGAAGGCCAAAGAGATAAAGACAGAACACCTGATACTGGCCATATTGCAAGAGGGCGACAGCCTGGTGGCGAACCTGCTGCAGAAAGCTGGCGTAGGCTACGACCGCTTTGCCAAAGTGGTGCGCGCCAACGGCCCTGCCACAGAGCCTACCGAACTGCCCGACTTCAGCATGCAGAGCAGCGAGGACGACAACGACGACCCCTTCGACGACCCCACCAAGGAGACAGGCCGACCCGCCGGCACCCCAAAAAGCAAAAGTGGCACCCCGGCACTGGAGAATTTCGGTCGCGACCTGACTAAATTGGCCGCCGAGGGCAAGCTGGATCCCATTGTAGGCCGCACCAAGGAGATGGACCGCATAGCACAGATTCTGTCGCGCAGGAAGAAGAACAACCCCATCCTCATAGGCGAGAGCGGCGTAGGCAAGAGCGCCATTGCCGAAGGACTGGCGTTGCGCATAGCCGAAGGAAACGTGCCGCGCACACTGCACGGCAAACGCCTGTTGAGCCTTGACCTGGCAGGCATGGTGGCCGGCACGAAATACCGCGGCCAGTTTGAAGAGAGAATGAAAGCCATAATCAACGAGCTGGAACAGCATCCCGAGATTATCATCTTCATGGACGAGATACACACCATAGTAGGAGCCGGCAGTGCGGCAGGCAGCCTCGACGCCAGCAATATGTTCAAGCCCGCATTGAGCCGCGGCGCAATACAGTGCATAGGCACCACGACATTGGACGAATACCGCCAATATATAGAAAAAGACACTGCCCTTGCGCGCCGTTTCCAGAAGGTGCTGGTTGAGGCCGCCACACCCGAAGAGACAATGGAAATACTGGAAAACATACGCAGCACCTACGAGGAGCACCATGTGGTGCACTTCAGCGACGAAGCCCTGCGTGCCTGCGTAGACCTGACCGAGCGCTATGTGAGCGACCGTCTGCAACCCGACAAAGCTATCGATGCCATGGACGAGGCCGGCGCAAGGGTGAGGATAGCCAACGTGCAGGTACCCGAAGAGATTACAACTTTGGAGGCCGAGGTGGCCAAAGTGGCAGCCTTGAAGAAAGAGGTGCTGGCAGACAAGCGCTACAGCGAAGCTGCACAATATCGCGACCAAGAGCGTGACTTGAACGCCAAGCTGGCCGAGGTGCGCAAACGCTGGGAGAGCGAGGAACGCGAGAGCCGTCCGACGGTGACGGAGGAGGACGTGGCCGCCGTGGTGGCCATGATGACCGGCGTGCCTACAGAACGCATTGCCGAGAGCGAGCAAGGACGCTTGCTGAGCATGGAGAAAGAATTGAAAGGAAGCGTGGTGGGCCAAGACGAGGCCATAGGCCAGATAGCACGTGCCATACGGCGTAACCGTGCAGGATTGAAAGACCCCAACCGCCCCATCGGAAGCTTCCTGTTCCTTGGTCCCACAGGTGTCGGCAAGACCTACCTCACCAAGGTGCTGGCGAAATACCTGTTCGACAGCGAGCAGTCGATGATACGCATCGACATGAGCGAATACATGGAGAAGTTTGCCGTGAGCCGCCTGATAGGAGCGCCTCCAGGATATGTGGGCTACGAAGAAGGCGGCCAGCTGACCGAACGTGTGCGCCGCAAACCCTACAGCATAGTGCTGCTCGACGAAGTAGAAAAAGCACACCCCGACGTGTTCAACGTGCTGCTGCAGGTGCTTGACGACGGCGTTCTCACCGACGGCATAGGCCGCAAGGTGGACTTCAAGAACACCATAATAATAATGACGTCGAACATCGGCAGCCGCCAGCTGAAGGACTTCGGCGTAGGCGTGGGCTTCAACACCAGTGCCCGTGAGGCCGAGAAAGGCGCCATGCAGCGCGACGTGATAGAGAAGAGCCTGAAGAAAGCCTTCGCACCAGAGTTTTTGAACCGCATAGACGACATTATCTACTTCAACTCGCTAGGCCGAGAAGAGATACACAAGATAATCGACATAGAACTGCGCGGCCTCTTCAGCCGTATTCGCAAGATGGGCTTCGGCGTGGAGATGGACGAGAAAGCCAAGGACTTCCTTGTGGCCAAAGGCTGGGACGAACAATACGGCGCCCGTCCGTTGCGCAGAGCCATACAACGCTATGTTGAAGACGACCTGGCCGACGAAATAATACGTGCCGACATACTGCCTGGCGACACCATCCACGTCACGGCCGACGACGACAAGATAACGTTTGACATCGAAAAAGGCGTGACGTCGAAAGAACTGGAACAAGCGTTCACAGCAGAAGCCACAACGGTATGAACTGAAAACAATAAGCCCCCGCATCTGCGGGGGCTTGTTGTTTGTGATGTTTGCTGATTATTCAGCCCAGACGGCCTGCAGGTTGCGGTCGCCATAGGCGTCGTCGATCTTGCTGATGGTGGGCCAATACTTCTCCGTGTGGGGCTGCGGGAAGGCAGCTTTCTGACGGCTGTAGGGCAGGTTCCACTCGTCGGCGCAGACCACCTGCATGGTGTGCGGGGCATTGCAGATAGGATTATTCTTCTCGTCGCTCTTACCAGTCATGATGTCGTCAATCTCCTGACGGATGGCAATCATGGCGTCGCAGAAGCGGTCGAGTTCGCTGAGCGGCTCACTTTCGGTAGGCTCAACCATAAGGGTGTTGTGCACCGGGAAGGCTACGGTGGGAGCATGGAAGCCATAGTCCATAAGGCGCTTGGCTACATCGCCGACACTGACCTTGAGACTGAACTCGCTGAAGTCGACAATCATCTCGTGGCCGCACATGCCGTTCTTGCCGGTGTAGAGTATCTTATAATATTTCTGCAGACGTGCACGCAGGTAGTTGGCGTTGAGGATGGCGTGGGTGGTGGCTTCGGTGAGGCCGTCGCCGCCGAGCATCAGCAGGTAGCCGTAGGTGATGGGCAGGAGCATGGCACTGCCGTAGGGTGCTGCGGCCATGGTGTTGCCCTTCTTGCCACCGACTTCGATGACGGGGTGCGAAGGCAGGAAGTCGACCAGCTTCTGGCTGACGCAG
>JAFXUY010000005.1 GCA_017524785.1 Bacteroidales bacterium
ATGCGAACTCGGCCCGTGGTGTCGGGAAGACAATAATCGGCCACTCCAGCGAGTCGATGCAACCCTCTTGGCTGGTGGCGACAAGGGTGAGCGTGGTGGTCATCGGCCAGGAAATGGTGTCCGCTTGGCTCGAAGTGTCATTCACGCCTATCGTCCAATTGGCCTGCTGACCGGTCGCCACTGGCCACTGGCCACCGGCTATTGTCCACTGCCATTCGGTGCTGCCTTCTGTCGAGTCGTTTACATAGAGTGTCTGGTGGCTGCAGATGGCTATGGGCAGGGTGTCGGCCCAGTGCTGTCCGTCAATGCTGTGCATGGCGAACAGGGCGAAGTTGCTGTCTCTCGGAATCAACGCCACATGCACTAGCGAGTCGCAACCCTCGACAGAGGTCATCATTGTGTCAACAGTCGTCGGGCCGCCGTAGTCGACGCTGTCGAACATAAAGGGGCTTCCCGGGCATATTATCACCGTGTCGTAACCTTCGTATGCCGGTGCATCGACTGCAACAAATGTTACAATGCTGTCGGCTCCGTGTATGTCGGTGAGCGTGACCGTGGCACTGTCGGGGCTGCTGAAGGTGTACCCCTGCCACACAATCGGCCACTCTCCGGGGCAGACGTTCCGCACCTCGCGGATGGTTTGGTTGGGCCACACATGCAGGTGCAGGTTCAGCGTGGTATCGCAGCCGCCTGTGGTTGAGGGCAGCGTCAGCGAGGTGTCGCCTGCGGCATCGAACACTATACCGTGCCAGGTGTAGGGCAACTGGTTCTCGACCACGGTGTCGCTTTCCCACAGCATTGGTTGCGGCAACGCCCACCGCGAGACGGTGTAGCTGCACGCCGGATTGAATCTGTCGATAAGTTCGCAGTGGTATAGCGTCGAGTCGGGAGCGACCGTGATACTCTGTGTTGTGTCGATAACGGAGCTTTCTCCATCCTTATACCATCGATATTTGAACCCGTAGGGCATGGTGAATGTCAGGCTGTCACCCGAGGTGCATCCGTCGGAATAGTCGTTGCGCTTCAGGCATTCGAGGTTGTAGTAAGCGTAGCACCAGCGGTTGTTTACAGCGCCGTCGCTGGTCGTTACACGCAGGTGCAGCTGTTGCCCGTGATATGGGGAGAGGTCGAAGGCCATGCCGGTGAAGTCGCGACGCTTGTACATGCTGTTCATATTGTCCCACCCTGCTGTGTCCCACATGTCTATGTAGAACTGGTTGCATGTGGCGGGCTGTAGCTGGCCGAGGGTGTCGTCCAGAAGTTCAATGCGAAACCAAGCGGGGTGGAGCGTGTCGTTGTGGGCGACGATGGGGGTTGTCTGCATGTTGCCGAAGGCCATCGCCACGGTGTATTTCATCACCAGTAGGTCGGTTGCGTTGGTGTCGACGTTGATGGTGTAGAGCACCGAAGCCGACTCCCAGTCGCCCAGGCGGTTGCCCAGACGCAGGGTGACGTTGTCGCCCGGCGGTATGGTGCGCTGGAAGACCATCATGCCGCCGCCGTCGGAACCAGGATTGGTGTTGATGGTGTGCGAACCGGCGAACACGCCGGATACTCCAGGGGCTGTGGTGGTATAGAAACCCGTGTGGAGATACGGCTCGACGGGAGTACCATAGAAGGGAACGGCCATTGACGAGTAAGACGAGTACTGGTACGAGTTGAAATCGGTGACATCGAGGCAGGAACCCTCGCGGTAGCGGGGGATATACATACTGCTATTTGGCTGTATCGGCATGCAACCTGAATAAGGACACTGGGCAATGAGCTCGGACATGAAGCTTTGATAATCGTTGCGGGCGAAGGTGAAGCTGTTGCCGGTGACATTGTAGGGAGTACCCCAGTTGATTGTGAGTGAGACCGTCGGATTGCCCACTGACTCCCACTCCAGGCGCACTGAGTCAGGGCGGTTCTCGGCCACCCGAAGCCCCCAGGCCGCGCAGGGCGACGATGTGAGGTGCATGTCGTCAAGCCAGAAAGTGCCGTCGGTGCTGAGGATGTCGTGTCCAAAGAAGGCAATACGCGCCCCCGTAGGTACCGAGGAGAGGTCGACGGCAGCGAAATGCCACTCTTGGCTCCATTCGTGCAGGGTGGTCAGCAGGTGGAATGTGGTGCTGTCGGTAGGGTCGGTCAGGTAGCCCACATCGAAATAGTCAGTGTTGTTGTGCAGGTAGTACCAGAAGGTCAGCCACACGCTGTCGGCACCGTAGTTGATGCCCTCGTCGGGCATTATGGTGTAGCAGGTGGTGCCGTTGTTATATAGGGCTTTGCTGCCGGTATGCACCGGTTCAGTGCCGATTCCCACATAATGAAAATCGAGGTTGGGTAGCGCACCCCAGCCCATAGGACGGGTGTTTGGAGTCGCGCTCTCGAAATCATAACATATTTCCACCTGCCCCCATGTCGGCATCGCGCACAGCACAAGGACAAGTATTGCCGTCAGTTTATTTCGCATTACTCCTGTCATCATTTACCATGAATCCTCACTCTCCGACGGGAATGACTATTTCCAGGCTATGTCGCCCGGGTTCATGCGTTCGTTCTGTTCGACGCAAGTGCGCGTACTGTTTGAGAGTGCGTTGCAGTGGGTGTCGGTGTTGGTG
>JAFXUY010000082.1 GCA_017524785.1 Bacteroidales bacterium
AAAAAGCACTCCTTTCTGGCGGATTTGGCTTCACGGTGCAAAGATATGAAATAATTTCCATTCTGCAATCGTAAATGTTTTTTTTCCGCCCTTCCGTGTCTACTTATCATGGTGCAACAGAATTGCTGCCGCACCCGGATAATTCTCAATTCTCAATTCTCCATTCCTCAAACCTCTTGCTTCTCGGTCATGTATTTCCAGTAACGGCGGGGCATGTCGCTGAGTTGCTTGCGGGGGTTGATGCGCTCGCGGATGCAGATGGCTTTGAAGTAGGTGCGCCAGAGGTCTTGCAACAGGCGGTCGTCGCTGCTGAGTACCTCTTCGTTCAGCTTGCCGTCGGCGAGGTTGAAGGGGATGGCGGTCTCGTCTTCGAAAGTGATGTGGACGGGATGGCCAGTGCCGTCGTAGTAATAGCCGTAGTGGCGGTGGGCGTCGTAAATGAGCCAGGGCTGGTCGCGGAAGCGGTCGGCAAAATGGTCGATGATGAGGGGCAGCACGTTGTGGTCGGGCGAGACGACGGCCAGATAGGTGCCGTCCTTGGCTTTCTGGAAACGGATGAACTGCTTCATGCGCAGCTGCTCGTGCAGTACCTTGCGGGCTATGTTGGTCACCTCCAGCACGTCGGGGTCGGCGAAGTTGCGCTCGATGGCAGGTGCGTGGGCATCCTGACGAAAGGCCTTGCAGATATAATGGTAGAGCGGGTTGTTGAGCGCCGACATCTCCGACAGCCAGCCTACGGTAATCATACGCAACGCCTCTCGGCTCAGCTTTTTCTCCAGGCCGGACCATACCCGTCGGGCTTTTGCCTCGTCGGTGGCCACGTCGTACACCTGGTCGCAAAACAGCGGGAGAGAGTCGCCTACGGTGAGCAGGGCTTCGGGCCGCTCATGCCGCTCGAAGGTGTCGAAAACGGCTGTCAGCAGTCCGTCCATTGTGCCGTCGAAGGTGTAGACCATGTTAATTGAGAATTGTGAGTTGAGAATTGAGAATTATCCGAGTGTGGCAATGATTGTGCGATTACATTCTGATGGAGAAGACCTTTCTAACCTTATTTTAATTTTCGAAGTCGAGGGACAGCTGTTTTTCTTGCTCGGCCAATTTGCGCTGGCGGGGCGAGACGAGCAGGGGTCGCAGCCGTTCGGGGCTCAGCTCGTTGATGCCTCGGAGGGGTTGCAGGGTGGAGGCGGTGAGCTCGTGGCAGGTGATGAAGTACTTGGCCTTCTTCATCACCACGCCCATCTTGCGCAGATGCTCGGAGGTGAGACGGCAGGAGCGGCGGGCGTTGATGATGAGCCATGCCGACTTGGTGCCCAGCCCCGGCACGCGCAGCAGCCATTCATAGTCGGCAGTGTTGATGTCGACGGGGAAGGCTTCGGGGTGGCGCAGCGCCCATGCCAGCTTGGGGTCCAGCTCGAGGTCGAGGTTGGGGTGCAGGTCGTCTACTATCTCTTCCACCTTGAAATGATAGAACCTCAGCAGCCAGTCGGCCTGATAGAGCCGGTTTTCCCGCACCAGCGGAGGCTGCTTCAGCACCGGGAGGCGCGAGTCGTAGGTGTTCACGCTGATATAGCCGGAGTAGTACACGCGCCGTATGGTGGGCTGCCCATAGAGCATCGACGACATGGTCAGTATGTCGCGGTCGCTGTCCTTGGTGGCACCTACAATCATCTGTGTCGACTGTCCCGCTGGCACAAAGCGGGGCGCATGGCGGTAGCGACGGCGGTCTTCCTTGTTTTCCAGCACCCCCTGCTGTATCAGCTTCATGGGCTGAAATACGCTCTGGTGGTCTTTCTCTGGCGCCAGCAGTTTGAGCGACTCCTCGCGAGGAATCTCGATGTTCACACTCATACGGTCGGCATAAAGCCCTGCCTCGTTCAGCAGCTCCTGCGAAGCCCCAGGGATGCTCTTCAGATGGATGTAGCCGTTGAAGCGGTGCACTGTCCGCAGGTCGCGCACGATGGCCACAAGGCGTTCCATGGTGTAGTCGGGGTTGCGCACCACGCCGCTGGAGAGGAACAGCCCCTCGATATAGTTGCGGCGGTAGAACTCCATGGTGATGTCCACCAGCTCCGAAACCGACAGGGTGGCGCGCTTGATGTCGTTGGAACGGCGGTTGACGCAATAGGCGCAGTCGTACATGCAGTAGTTGGTCAGCATCACTTTCAAAAGCGAGATGCAGCGGCCGTCGTCGGCAAAGGAGTGGCAGATGCCTACACCTCCCACGGTGTTGCCCACCATACCTTGCTTGCCACGCCGCACCGTGCCGCTCGACGAGCACGACACATCATACTTCGCCGACTCGGCAAGTATGCGCAACCGCTCCATTGTGCTATCCGTCAGCATGATTTATTGAATTCGTTAATTCGTTAATGTGTTAATTCGTTAATCTTTGATGCGCCAGCGACTAACACATTCACACGTTCCCACATTCACTCACTCGTCCTTATATCCGGCGGCGATGCGGGCGCGTTTGCGCTCTATCTCGTCGAGGATAATCTTGCGGATGCGGAGGCTGGAGGGGGTAATCTCCAGATATTCGTCGTCGCGGATATATTCCATGGCCTCTTCCAGCGAGAACTTGATGGGCGGGATGGTGGTGCTCTTGTCGTCCGCGCTCTTGCTGCGCATGTTGGTGAGGTTCTTGGCGGTGACGACATTGAT
>JAFXUY010000083.1 GCA_017524785.1 Bacteroidales bacterium
CGGATGCCGTCGAAGAGAGAGATGGGCCACAGCCAGCTGCTGAACCAGGTGTCCAGCACATCCTCGTCCTGACGGAGTTCTCCGGTGTAGCTATACTTCTCGGCTGCAATCTTCTTGGCTTCCTCCTCGTTGAGGGCAACGATGGTCTCCACCTTGCCGTTCACGTCGATATACCATGCCGGTATGCGGTGGCCCCACCACAGCTGGCGGCTGATGCACCAGTCCTTGATGTTCTCCAGCCAGTGGCGGTAGGTGTTCTTGAACTTGGCGGGGTGGAACTTGATAGTGTCGTTCTCGACCACCTCGAGGGCGCGCTTGGCCATGTCGTCCATCTTCAGGAACCACTGGGCGCTGAGCTTGGGCTCGATGACGGCGTCGGTGCGCTCCGAGTGGCCCACCTTGTTGGTGTAGTCCTCGGTCTTCTCCACCAGGCCAGCCTCTTCGAGGTCTTTCATGATGGCCTTGCGGCAAGCGAAGCGATCCATGCCGGCATACTTGCCGCCATGCTCGTTGAGGGTGCCGTTGTCGTTGAAGATGTCTATGCTCTCCAGGCCGTATTTCATGCCCAGGTTGTAGTCGTTGATGTCGTGCGCCGGGGTGATCTTCAGGGCACCGGTACCGAATTCGCGGTCCACATACTCGTCCATGATGATAGGCACCACGCGGCCTACGCCGGGCACTATCACCTTCTTGCCTTTGAGCCATTGGTAGCGCTCGTCCTCGGGGTGCACGCACACCGCCGTGTCGCCCATGATGGTCTCCGGTCGTGTGGTGGCGACGACGATATACTTGTCCTCGCCCTCGACATAGTATTTCAGATAGAACAGCTTGCCGTGGCTTTCCTTGTAGACGACCTCTTCGTCGCTGACGGCGGTGAGGGCCTGCGGGTCCCAGTTCACCATGCGTACGCCGCGGTAGATGAGTCCCTTGTTATATAGGTCAACGAACACACGCATGACGCTCTCGTAGCGCACCTCGTCCATGGTGAAGGCTGTGCGGTCCCAGTCGCAACTGGCGCCCAGCTTGCGCAGCTGTTTCAGGATGATGCCGCCATACTGCTCCTTCCATTCCCATGCATACTTCAGGAACTCGTCGCGCGTAAGGCTGCGCTTGTCGATGCCGCGTTCGGCCAGCATCTTCACCACTTTGGCCTCGGTGGCAATGGAGGCATGGTCGGTGCCAGGCACCCAGCAGGCATTCTTGCCCTGCATGCGGGCGCGGCGCACCAGCACATCTTGTATCGTGTTGTTTAGCATGTGGCCCATGTGCAGCACGCCGGTTACGTTGGGCGGCGGGATGACGATGGTGTAGGGCACACGGTTGTCGGGCTCCGAGTGGAAGAGCTTCTTGTCAAGCCAGAACTGATACCATTTCTCCTCGACGGCACGAGGATCGTATTTCGATGCTATTTCCATTGTTCGGTATTACTGCATGTTTGCTTTCACGTTCTTGTACTCCTCGTTGAGACCGTCGACAATCTCGTTGGTGATGTCCATGCCGGGGTTGGCGTAGAGCGAGGCCGACTTGGTGAGGACGATGTCGAACTGCTGGTTGGCAACGTTGTACTCGCGCACAAAGGCATAGATGGCATTCATTATCTTGGCTGTCTCGGAGGCCTGCTTCTCGGCAATCTTGGCCATAAGGTCCTGCTCCAGCGTCTGCATCTTCTCGGCACGGGCTTTCAGCTCGGCCTCTTTCTGCTGCTGCTGGGTGAGGGTCATGGTGGAACCTGTCTGCAGGTAGTTCTGATAGTCGGCCTGGAAGGCATCTATCTGCTGCTGGCCGTAGCGCTTCTGCTGGTCGGTGTATTCGCGCAGCTGGGCTTCGAGGTCGATGGCATACTGGTATTTGGCGATCAGTGTGTCGGTGTCGACATAGGCGATGGTGAGGCCACCCTCTTTGACGAGCGGGGCGGTGGCGTCGGCGTTCACCTTGCTCTTGGTGCCCACGCCGGTGAAGTGGATGATGTAGATGCCGATGAGGCCGAGCAACAGCACGGCATTGCAGATGATAAGGATTTTGCTAGTCTTGTTTTCCATTGTTGAATATTGCTTGATTGTTTATTGCTTGATTGTTTGAATGGCGCGTTCCACGCGGCGTATGGTCTCGTCCTTGCCGATGGTGAGAATCAGGGTTATCATGTCAGGACCCACGGTGCGGCCCACGACGGCTATGCGCAGCGAGTTCATCACCTTGCCGGTGTTCAGGCTGTTGGCGGCGATATAGTCGTCCAGTATGGCCTTGTGCAGAGCGTCGTGCTCGAAGGGTACAGTATTCAGTATCTCGATGACTTTGGCCATGTGAATGTGCATGTCGGGCGTCCAGCGTTTGGCGACGTCTTTCTCGTTATACTCGGTGGGAGCTACGAAGAAGTAGCTGCAGGTATCCCACAGCTCGCTGGGGAAGCTGATACGTTCCTTCATCATGCCGCAAACCTTCTCCACATATTCGCGGTCGGCCTCGATGCCGTGCTCTTTCAGCTGCGGCATGAACAGGTCGGCGACGGTGCTGTCGTCGAGCATCTGCATGTATTCGTGGTTGAACCACTTGGCCTTCTCTACGTTGAACTTGGCACCGCTCTTGCTGATATGCTCGATGCTGAAGAGTTTGATGAGTTCGTCCATCGACATTAACTCCTGGTAAACGGGATTGGCTCCGTTGTCGCCTTCCCGTTTGCCCGGGTTCCATCCCATGAGCGCCAGCATGTTGACCACAGCCTCGGGGCGGTAGCCCTGCTCGCGGTAGCCGCTGGAGACTTCGCCGCTCTTGGGGTCGTGCCACTCGAGCGGGAACACAGGGAAGCCCAGACGGTCGCCGTCGCGCTTGCTGAGTTTGCCGTTGCCCTCGGGCTTCAGCAGCAGGGGAAGGTGGGCAAACTGCGGTGCCTGCCAGCCGAAGGCCTTGTAGAGCATCACGTGCAGCGGTGCGCTGGGCAGCCACTCTTCGCCGCGTATCACATGTGTGATTTCCATCAGGTGGTCGTCGACGATGTTGGCCAGGTGGTAGGTCGGCATACCGTCGCTCTTGAAGAGCACCTTGTCGTCCAGCAGGCGGCTGTTCATCGTCACATCGCCACGGATAAGGTCGTGCACCATGATGTCTATGTTCTCCGGGAACTTGAAGCGCACCACATATTGCTCGCCGGCCTCTATGCGTCGTTTGGCCTCGTCCATGCCCAGGCTCAGGCTGTTCTCCATGCCCATGCGGGTGGTGCAGTCATACTGGAAGGTCTTCTTCTGCGCCTCGTATTCCTTACGCTTGGCCTCAAGTGCTTCGGGGCGGTCGAAGGCGTAGTAGGCCCAGCCGTCGTTGAGCAGCTGCTCGGCATACTGGCGGTAGAGGGGCTTGCGGTCGCTCTGGCGATAGGGGCCGAAGGGGCCGCCTATGTGCACGCCTTCGTCAAACTTGATGCCAAGCCAGTCGAGGGCCTCTATTATATACTGTTCGGCACCCGGCACGAAGCGGGTCTGGTCGGTGTCTTCGATGCGCAGTATCATCTTGCCACCCTGCTGGCGGGCGAAGAGATAGTTGTAGAGGGCGGTGCGCACGCCGCCGATGTGCAGTGGCCCCGTGGGCGACGGGGCAAATCTTACTCTAACCATTTCGAGTGTTTGGTTTGGTATTTAAAACTTGTATCCTACGGTCAGCATGTAGGCCGTATTGTATCCGTTGGGTATCTCGACCTTTATCGAACTGTTCGTGGTGCCGTTCTGGCCGTTCTCTATGATGCGGATAATGTCGGTCTCTTCCGAGGTGGCCACGAAGCCGTGATCAACATAGAGGTTGACAACAAACGGGCCGTATTCGTAGCTCACGCCGAGAATGGCGCTGATATCGATGCGGCGCAGGTGGCTGAACACAGCGCGGTCGTGGGCCGAACCATGCAGGTCCAGGTCATAGTTGACCGTATACGACGAGATGCCTGGCGACACCATGCGGTCTTTGCAGCGGCCGAAGATGCCAACGTTCACCGTCGGGCCGAGGAAGACTCCCACCACATGGCCTGCCTTGCGTATAGGCATCTCCATGTGCATTCCGGCAAGAATCGGTATCTGTGCATAGTAGGCGTGGTAGAAACCCTCGCGTATGCTCAACGTGTTGTCCCTGTCCATCACAACCCTGAAGTTGCTGCCCCTGCGGTTCAGGTTCAGCCCCGTCTGCAGGTAGAATATCTCGGCCAGGATGCTCTCGCTCTTTGCGAATGTCAGGTTGGCAAAGCCGCCCACCGTAGCTCCGAATATCGGCGATTTGGTGGCCAGGTCGTCGGTGATCGAGGCATAGCCCGCTCCCACCTTGGCGCCAAATTCCCATTGTGCCTTGCAGGTTGAGAATTGTGAATTGAAAATCGAAACCAGTGCGGCGATAAACAATATTTTTTTCATATTTCGATAATTCTTAACTCTTAATTCATAACTCATAACTCTTAACTCCTCAGAGTTTTCTCATTATAAAGTCGGTCATCAGCTGGTAGAGGTTCAGGCGGGTGTTGCCTGTAGCGTCGTAGATGCTGTGGTTCTTGTTGGGATAGATGCGGAACTCGAACTGTTTGCCGGCTTCCTCCAGCTTCTCCACCATCTCGGCGCTGTTCTGGAAGTGCACGTTGTCGTCGCCGGTGCCGTGGA
>JAFXUY010000084.1 GCA_017524785.1 Bacteroidales bacterium
GGCAGCCTGCGAACCAAGTGGTACGCGGACAGCCTGTCCGCGGAAGTACATAGAATCTGGCAGCCTACGTCCCAGTTGCCGCAGGCTGGCAGCCTGCGTACCAATGGCAGCCTGCGAACCAAGTGGTACGCGGACAGCCTGTCCGCGGAAGTACATAGAGGCTGGCAGGCTACGTACCAGTTGCCGCAGGCTAGCAGCCTGCGTACCACCGACCGACCACGGACCATTGGGAGTGGAAAATAAGAAAATATTTTCGCTACAGGACAATAAAACAGGTGCTTTGGCGTTAGAGAGACTTAATATATATTATTCCCATCATTAAACAATGAAAAAGCATAAACTACTGCGGATACTGGCTTTTGTGGCCATTGTAATTCTTTCGGCATCGTACTGCGAAGCACAACCCGGCGGCCCTGGCGGCAGGCCCGGCGGCGGATACCCCGGCGGCAGGCCCGGCGGCCGTCCCCCGATGGGCAACCGCGACTGGAACCAGATGGGCAACGACCAGAACGCCCAGCAGGTGAAACAGAAGAAGAAAGTGAAAGAGGGCGACACGTTCAAGGTCGTCGGTTCGCTGCGCGACTCGGTGAGCGGCGAATTCCTGTCGTACGTCAACGTGGCCGTGCTCGACTCGGCCGACTCGGCCTTCATCAAGGGTGCTCCGACCAACCTCGACGGACTATTCGAGATACAGGGCATACCTGCCGGTGCCTACATACTGCGTGTCACCGCCATAGGCTACCAAAAACTGTTCGTACCCTTCAAGGTGAGCAACAATACAGCCCTGGGCACCATCAAGGTGAAGCCCGGCTCGCAGACCCTCAACGAGGTGACCGTCACCGCCGAGCGCCCGCTCTACGCCATGGATGGCGAAAAGCTGATATACAACGTCAGCGACGACCCGTCGATACAGACCGGCACCACCGAGGACGCCCTGCAGAACGCCCCGGGTGTGGAGGTCGACGTCGAGGGCAACATAACGCTACGCGGTGTCTCCAGCGTCGAGATTTGGATCAACGACAAGCCGTCGAAGCTTACCGAGGAGAACCTCAAGACCTACCTGCAGACCCTGCCGGCCAACGCTCTGGCCCGTATCGAGACCATCACCAACCCCTCGGCCAAGTATGCCACCAGCGCCGAGGCTGTGATCAATATCATCACCACGGCGCACATCAAGAGCAACCAGTTTGTCTCGTTCGGCGTCAACGGTTCGAACCAGCCGTTCGTATCGCCCTGGGTGAGCTACATGTGGGCCAAGGAGAAGCTGAGCTTCAACCTCTTCGCCTCGGGCCGCTACTCGTACCGCGACAACACCAGCGAGGGCTGGTCGATGCAGCGCCAGGACCACGCCGGCGGCGTGCACGGCGAGGACTACGACACCGTGATGTACCAGGGCGACACCTCGGAGAGCCACAACCGCAGCTACAGCGGCAACTTCTTCGCAAGCCTCAACTATGAGATAGACTCGATGCAGGAGCTGTCGGTCGACGCCGGCGGCTTCTACAACTACAACCGCAGCTTGAGCGAACGCATCACCAACCAAGAGTATTATCTTCCCTCTGCCGGCACGATAGCCTATGACATATACGACTCAACCCTGTCGCCCTCGATGATGGGCCATGCCGGTGCCGACTGGACCAAGAAATTCGACAAGGAGGGCCACAACCTGCGCATGGGCATCAACACACGCCTGTCGCACAACGCCAGCGACGAGTGGTACAGCCGCGACTACACCACCTATACCCTACCCGGCTATAACGCCACCGATGAGAACCGCTACCTGATGACACGCAACTACAACTACGGCGCCAGCTTCGACCTGCGCTACAACCGCCCCTACTCCAAGGACGGCGAGATGAGCTACGGCATCAACGCCAACCACCAGCAGACCGACAACGACTACAGCCGCTATAACGACTTCGGCCAGACCGTGAGAGACACCCTGCGTACCTACCACTTCCTCGGTGCCGAGACAGGCATGAACGCCGACGTCAACTGGACGCACCGCTGGGGCGGCTTCACGCTGAGCAGCGGCCTCGGCTACGGCCTCGGCCGCACCTACTACAACTACAGCGACAACCCCATGGCCGACGACAGCAGCTACTTGACCCACTCGCTGCGCCCCTCGATACACCTGACCTACCGCACGCAGGACATGCACAACTTCAAGCTCAACTACTCGATGCGCATGTCGCACCCCGACGAGGAAAACCTCACCAGTTTCCGCATCTATGGCGACGACAGCTACCGCACCGGCAACCCCGACGGCCTGAAGCCCGGCTACACCCACTCGATGGAGGCCGGATGGCAGAAGTTCTTCGAGCGCTTCGGCAACCTCGGCATCGAGGGCTACGGCCGCCTCTCGACCAACGAGATAAGCTCGCTCACCGACGCCGAATACGACGACATACTGGAGCGCATAGTAAGCTACTCGATACCCTACAACATGGGCACCTCGTGGCGCTACGGAGCAAGCCTCAACATGACCTACCGCCCCACGGGCTTCTTCAACGTGCGCCTCTACGCCAACGTCTACGACTACGGCTACCGCATGGAATACGACCGCACCGACGAATTCGGCAACGTCACACACCAGATAGACCAGCGCGACAAATGGTCGTGGAGCGCCCGCATCAACATGTGGGCCAAGGTCTTCGACCAGTATCAGATAACCATGGCCCTCAACTACACCTCCCCCACCCTGAGCCTGATGAGCGAGAGCAAGGCCCGCTACTGGTTCAACATAGGCGCCCGCAGCGACTTCTTCAAGCGCAAACTCTCTGTGTTTGTCAACATCCAGGACCTCTTCAACTGGGGTGCCCGCATCGGCTCCGGCTCCGAGAACACCAACCCCTACTACTGGAGCGAGAATACCAACAAGATGCTGAACAGCAGATATATTAGCGCAGGTATCACCCTCCGCTTCGGCAAGATGGAACTCGAACGCAACGCAAAAGAGGGCGACGGCGAGTCGGGCGACACCCTCTGATGGTGAAAGTTGGAAGTTGGGAGTTGAAAATTTTGTCGTCACAACTTGCTGATTGACAATTTCCAACTTCCAACTTTCAATTTTAAATTCAAAAAAGTTTTGCCAATTCCGAAAAAGTTAGTACTTTTGCACCCGCTTTCGAGAGAGAGATACCGATTGTCCTATGGTGTAACGGTAGCACATCTGACTCTGGATCAGCTTGTCTTGGTTCGAATCCAGGTAGGACAACAAAAGAAGCCCCGCAGAGATTTCTGCGGGGCTTTTCGTTTTTTGTTCCTTATCGGCGGGAGAGCTGGTAACTGTGCCCCGGGAGGGTGTGGATGCGGTTGGACAGTTCGAGGTTGAAGAGTGCCGCGGCAGCCTTGGCCAACGAGAAGCCGGCGAGGGTGGCCACCTCGTCGAGGGTGAGGTGGTCGTTGTCGGCAAGCACGGCGACGACCTTGCGCTCGTCGGCGGTGAGGGGTTCCTCGTCGCGCATAGAGCCTATGGCCATCTGCTCGCCCTCGATGGGCCAGCCAAGCTGGAAGGCTATGTCGCGTGCGCCGCGCGCCAGAAGGGCGCGGTTGGTGGCTATGAGGTTGTTGGTGCCCTTGGAATAGGTGTCGTCCAGACGGCCGGGAACGGCGAAGACGTCGCGGTGGTAGCTGCACGCTATGGCGGCAGTGATGAGTGCGCCGCCCTTCTCGGTAGCTTCGACGACAAGGGTGGCGTCGGACATGGCGGCGATGACGCGGTTGCGGGCCGGGAAGAGGCGCGGATTGATGGCTGTGCCCGACGGATATTCGGTGACAAGGGCACCGCCGTTCTCGATGATGCGCTTGGCCAGCTGGCGGTTGGCGACAGGATAGATGCGGTCGAGCCCGTGGCCGAGCACAGCGACGGTGGGCAGGCCATGTTCGAGGGCGGCGGTATGGGCGGCGGTGTCGATGCCATAGGCAAGGCCGCTGACGATGTGCGGCCCATAGGTCTTGAGCTCGCGCACCAGCCGGTCGGTGTTGTTGCGGCCGATGGCGGTGGCTTTGCGTGTGCCCACGACCGAGATAGACCGCCCGGGGTTGAAGTCGGCGGTGCCCAGGCAATAGAGCAGCACCGGACAGTCGGCGGTCTCGTCGCTGTTGAGGCGTGCTGGATAGTCGGCATCGGTAAAGAAGAGCACACGTATATGATTGTCCTCGCAGAAGCGCAGCTCCTCCTCGGCACGGGCAAAGGCGCTCTTGCCACTGACGGCCTCGATAATCTTCTGGTGGGAGCCGAAGGCAGCCTTCAGCTCTGACGGCGGCAGGGCGAAGATATCCTCGTCGGGATAGAGGTCGACAAGGCGGCGGATGGCGTTGTTGCCAATGCCGGCAGTGAACGTCAGGGCTATGCGTGAGAGAAGATCCATCATATTGTATACCGTATTATGACACTTTGATAAAGAAGAGGCAGACGCCCACGACGCCTATCACTGCCCCAAGCACCTCGCGCAACGTGACACGCTGATGGAAAAGCAGCGCGGCAGGGGCAATGATGAGGATGGGCGTGAGGGCAAAGAGGGTCTGGGCGATGCCGGCGGTGGTGTACTGTGTGGCCAGCAGCGAGGCGCTGACACCAACGAAGGGGCCGAACACCGTGGCGCCGAGCACGCACCACATGGCCTTGCGGTCGTGCACGGCATGCGAGAGTTTAGCCTTCCAGTCGTTGTTGAATATTACAAGCAGCAGGAAGAAGCCGACGAGGCCCATGGTGGCGCGTATCAGGGTTGCCGCAAAGGGCACGCTGATGAACAGCGGCAACGGCAGAACGGCGCCGTCGGGCACCGCGTCGGTGGCCACACCTGCCGCGGCGATGGCGGCATCGTAGTGTTGGAGGCCCACCTTGCTAAGCACCAGACCGAAGCCCTGGCAGATGCCCGCCATGGCGGCAAAGAAGACGCCACGCGGCGGCAGCTTGGTCTGCAGCTTGCCGTCCTTGGGCTTAGACAAGATAGACATGGCGATGCCCGACAGCGTCACCACCATGCCCACAATGGCCAGGGGTTGCATCTGCTCGCCCAGCAACAGGCGCCCGGTGAGCGCCGCAGTGGGCGCCGAGAGGGTCATGAAAAGCTGGCCGAAGCGCGAGCCGATATATATGTAGCCCTGCATCAGGCAGTAGTCGCCTATCACATAGCCCACCACGCCGCTCAGCAACAGCCACAGCCACGTGGAGCCGTCGGCATAGCGCGGCCACGGCACGCCGAGCATGAGCCACAGAGACACTAGAAGCAGGGTGAGCGACATGGTCATCCTCACCGTGTTGAGGGGCAGACTGCCCATGCGCTTCGACGCCACCTCGGCAAAGAGCGCCGTGGCTGTCCACGACACCGCCACTCCCAATGCAATAATCTCGCCTACAAACATGCCACAATAACGACGGCAGCCACTTTTTATTGCTGTTTTTTCTCCATGTCACAATTATTTCGTATCTTTGCAGTCGGAAAACAACATAATATAACATTAATCATGAAAGTAAGAGAACTTGTAGAGAAACTGAACCTCAAAGTATTGAGCGGCGCCGAAGGACTGGATCGCGACATTGACGGATGCTATGTGAGCGACCTGCTGAGCGACGTGATGGGCAATGCCGAGATGGGCAACGTGTGGGTGACCCTGCAGACCCACAAGAACGTGATGGCCATAGCCTCGCTCAAGGAGCTGGCCTGCGTCATCCTTGTCAAGAACCTCGAAGCCTCGGAGGACACCATGGAGCAGAGCAACGAAGAGGGCATCCCCTTCCTCTCGACCCCCATGCAGACCTACGAGACCGTCGGCAAAATATACCAACTGCTGAATGCTTAACGCGTTCAAAGCCGACCTGCACATCCACACGGTGCTATCGCCGTGCGGCGACCTCGAGATGTCGCCCTCGGCCATAGTAGATCGTGCCCTTGCGCGCGGCTTGGACATGATAGCCATCAGCGACCACAACACCACACGACAGGTGAAGGTGACGCAGAAGCTGGGGCGCGAGAAGGGCCTCTTCGTCCTGGGCGGCGTCGAGGTGACCTCGCAGGAGGAGACACACTGCCTCTGCTACTTCCGCGACGACGACCAGCTCGACACCTTCCAGGAGTTCCTCGACGCCCACCTGCCACCCATCCCCAACGACGAAGACCGCTTCGGCTACCAGCTTATCGTCGACGAGAACGACGAGATAGTGGGCGAGGAGGAATACCACCTGCTCAACGCCATAGACGTGGACATCGACGGCATCTACGACGAGGTGCACCGCATAGGCGGCCTCTTCGTGCCGGCGCACATAAACAAAGGCACCACATCGCTGATAAGCCAGCTGGGCTTCGTGCCGCCCGACCTGCGGGCCGACGGGCTGGAGATAAACTTCCGCATCACCAAGGAAGAGATACTGAAGAAATTCGCCTACCTCAAGCGGTTCAACTTCATCACCGACAGCGACGCCCACTTCATCGACAACGTGGGCGATGTATACAACGTAGTGTATATGGAGCACCGCACTTTCGACGAGTTCGCCATGGCGCTCCACGGAGAGGAAGGCCGCTATATAGACACAGCCTACTTCCGCGAGCACAAACTACCGGGGAGATTCACCAAATAAACAACAAGCCTATGAAACGCATACTGCTATTCTCACTCGTCAGCCTTATGGCCATTGCCGCCAGCGCCCAGCCCGGCCGACCGGGCGCCGTGCCACCGCCGCAACGCTACACCGTGAGCTTCGAGAGCCAACACGGCGAAGCCTTCACGGTATTCATCGACGGCGACCTGATAAACCGCATGCCGCAGAGCCGCGTGATGGTGAACGACATCAGCAACCAGACCCACCAAGTGGTGGTGGTGCTGAAACGGCCCGCCGAGAAGGCTGCCGTGCTCAGCCTGCGCCCGGGCGAGCCCAACGTCACGGTGAACGTGAACTATGACATGCGCCTCGAGCAGCTATACCTCTTCACCCCCGGCCACAACCGCGGCGACATCAACGACATGGAGGACTACCGCCAGCGGCACGACGCACGGCGCAACGGCGGCGAGCCGCACCCCGGCCTGCACCCCGTCCCACCTGCACCGCCGGCCACCGTACAGCTGCCCACCGAGGAGGACATCGACGGCATGATACTGCGTCTGAAGGCCATGTCGTTCGACAGCGACCGCCTGTCGCTGGGCAAGACCATAGTGGCCGCCACGCCAATGAAAGCGTCGCAGATAGCCCGCCTGGCCGAAGCCATAGACTTCAGCAACTCGCAGGTCGACTTCCTGAAATATGCCTACTCTTACTGCGTCGACAAGGAGAACTACTACCGCACCGTCGACGTGCTCACCTTCAGCAGCGACAAGAAGAAGGTTCTCGACTATATCGCCACACAGCAGTAACTACAGCTTTATCTGCTCTGCCTTGTTGTCGGCCGGGTTCACCACCTCGATGGTGTTCGAGAAGCTGACGGCCACATAGGCTTTCCCTCCGTATAACACCACATCCTGCGCCACGTCGCCCAGTCCGCGGCCGTTGGCGGCAGCAAAGACACCATTGCTGATAGCGCCCGTGGCAAGGTCGACACGGCTCAGCGAGGCATTGTTCGAGCCCCACGTGCCTTCGTTGATGACATAGGCGCTGCCGTCGCCGAGGTCCACCACCTTGCCGGGCAGCATGCCAGCCTCGCTCTGCCAGCGCAGTGTGCCATCCATAGCATAGCACACCACGTCGCCGTTGGTGGTATAGTTGCCGTCGGTGGTGAGGTATATGTTGCCGCCGAAGACGTTGATGCTGTAGGGGCGCGTGACGCTGCAGCCCTCCAAGATGGGCGTGGCGGTAGCGGTGGCAGGGTCGTAGCAGATATATTCCACCGTGGGGTTCCAGTCGGCGTCGTATGCGGTGGAGTAGCCGTACACCTTGCCGTCACTGACGCTCATGGCGGCCATGGGCTGGCCCGTCTGCGTCACGGCGAGGCTATTCACGTCGATTATCGCCGTGCCCCCGGGCTGGTCGGCATAGTTGCCCACGTAGTTCACTATCACGTGTCCCTCGTCGACCACCTTCACCTGCTGCGGGTTCATGCCCACGCTGACGGTGCCGCTGACGCTGAACGTGGCAAGGTCGACGACATAGACCTTGTCGTCGTAGAGGAAGTTGCCGTTCTCGCTCTGGTTCCACGAGCTTACGGCGAAGAGCTTGCCGCCGGCAATGGCCACACCCTCGGGGTTGTAGCTGCCCAGGTGGCACTTGGCCTCAACCTTGCGGCCAAGGCTGTCGATACGCACCACCGTAGCGGGACGGTAGCACGATACATATATCTTGCCGTCGTGGGCGGCGATGCGGCGCGGGGTCTCTATCTTCTCCTGCAGAGGTGTAGGTTCAGGCACTTCGGGCGTGCAGGCTGCAAACAGCAGCACGACCGCGATAATTGAAAGTTGGAAGTTGAAAGTTGATAGTCTTTTATTCATATCTCTTAATACTTAATACTTAAAACTTAAAGCTTAAAACTCATACACAATCTTCAGCCTGTAGTTGCGGCCCATCATGGGGTAGGAGCGCACCACCTCGTACTGCACGTCGAGCAGGTTCATCACCTGCACCTGCAGCCGCATGGTGCCCCAGCGCAGGTCGAACTCGCGGTCGGCCAGCAGGCCCAGGTCGCAGTAGGCGGGCAGGTGCGTCTCGGCGCTGTTCTGCATGCGGTAGTAGCGTTCGCCCACCACCATCAGCGTGGCACCAAGGTTCACCCAGCGGTTCTCCCAGCGCAGGTTGCTGCCGCCGCTGTGGCGCGGCGTGTAGGCTATCTGGTGGCCGTAGCTCTTGCCCTCGGGGTCGGTGCGGTCCACGGCATGCTGGTAGCTGTAGTTAAGTTGAAAATTGAAAGTTGGCGGTAGCATCCACGCCGAGGATGTCCACCTTGCCGATGTTCTGCATGCTCCAGAGGAACATGTTCTGCGTGGGTATGGCCAGTATCTTGTCGCGCACGCGGTTGTAGTAGGCGTCAACGGTGGCACCCACATGCCCGGTGGCCAGTGTGGCGCCCACGTTGTGCTGCCGTGCGCACTCGGGGCGCAGGTTGCGCGGCATGGTGAAGAAGTATAGCTCGCTGAAGTTGGGCGCGCGGTAGGTCTCCTTGTAGAAGTAGCGCAGCGTGAGCCCGCCCTTGCCGAAGGTGTACATGGCGCCCACGTAGGGCGACAGGCGGCGGTAGGTGGGCATGGTGTCAAGGTCGCCCACGCGGTCGCTGATGGCGGTGCCCAGCAGGTTGCCGCGCACCTCGAGACCCTTGTGGTGCACCCTTGCCGACACCACGGCCATCAGGTTCGTGCGGTGCACGTCGTTGCGCTGCGCCAGGTTGGTCTTCAGGCCGCCGAAGCTGCCGTCGGCGGCGCCGCCGAGGTCGAGCCACTGCGTGGCGCTCCACATGGCGCTGCCGCTCAGGTAGGCCTCGCGTTGCCGATAGTCGTTCATCTGGTAGCCCGTCAGGGTGTAGGCCGCGCTGTCCTCGAAGCGGTCGTAGGTCTGCTGCAGCTTGCCCAAGGCCTGCACCTTCCACTTCTCGCGTTCCAGCTTCCACTTGGCCTGGGCGAAGGCCACCTCCTCGTCGGTGCTCTGCCGCGAGGGGCGCTGGGTGTAGAATATCACGGGTCCCGGCAGGTCGTGGTGCCCGCGCATATAGTGCACCTTGGCGGTGAGGCCGTTGCCCTTGCCGATGGTGTAGTAGAGGCTGCCGTCGGCGGTGAGCATGTGCATGGCCGAGTGCTCGCGGCGCTCGCGGCTGCTGCTGTCCTCGCGGCCGGCGGTATAGTAGAGGGTGAAGGGATAGTCGCCGTCGCTCTTCAACCAGCTCACCAGCAGGCTGCTCTTCAGCCGCTGGTTCCACTTCTGCTCCCACTGCACCGAGGGGTTCATCATGTCGAAGCTGCCCAGCTCCATGCCCACCTTCAGGTTGGTGCGCTCGGCCAGGAAGAAGCGTGGCTCGGCGCTCTCCAGGTTCAGCACGTTGCCAGCGGCATAGGCGCGCGCCGAGAGCAGCTGCTCCTGCTGCTGGCCGTGGCTGAGGCTCACATAGGCCGCGCCGGTGAGCAGGTAGCGCCCGAGGTCCACCTGGCCGTTCTGCGCGTCGTCGACGGCCACGCCGTCGATGGTCAGGGTCGAGAACTGGCTGCCAAGGCCGCGGGCCGACACGGTCTTGATGCCGCCTATGCCGCCATAGTCCTTCAGCGTCACGCCGGCCATCTGGCGCACGGCGTCGCTCAGCTGCAGCAGCCCCTGGCTCTCAATCTTCTCGGCGTCGACCACCTGTGTGGGCACTGCCGTGCGCAGCGTCGAGGGGGCGCGCTGCGCCGACACCTCAACCTGCTCCAACGACTGCACCGTGTCGACTACCTGCGCTTCTACTTTCAAAGACAACACCGACAACCCAAACAACAAAGAAAGTGCCACCGGCACTTTCACCATCCGGTGCATATTGCGCCGCAAAAGTTGTCTCTGTTGTCTTCCCCAAAAAAGAAGTTGTCTTACAGAAGAAAAAATATGTTGTCTTGTAAAAGAGTCAAACAAAAAAGCCCTCAAGACACACTGCACAACCGCCGACCGACGACGGCAAACAATAAACGATACTATACAATATAACGCAGTGTTCATATCGGTCCTTTCCTCGAGGGCTCGTAAAAAAGGCTTTGGCAGGTCTTCTGGCTCGTTTCACGCCACCCTCCTTCCCACGCACCTATGGCGATACGCAGTGGACTTACGGGCGGCGCATGTTGTTGAAACTCACAGCAGCGGGACTGCTCGGGACTTGCACCCGATTCCCTCTTGGCGCCCCCAAAGGGCGACCAAAACCGGGTGCAAAGATACGAACTTTTTTCCAAACGGAGACAAAAAAAGTGTACAGCGGCGATGCCAGGCTCTCGGCGTCGTCGCTGCACGGTGTAAAGTTATATCAAGATTGGTTAAGCGCACGAGACAAAGGGCGTTACCCTTTACGTGGCGTTGCCAAAAATGACCGTGACCGGTAGAGGTCTAGAAGAAGTGGTTGGTCGAGGCGTCGCCCCAGTTGGGGTTACCGTTGGTACCGTCGATGATGGTGTAGTTCTCGAGGTTCTGGTCGGGGGTGCCGTCGCCGTTCTGGTCCAGTCCGAGGTTCATCATATCGAACTTCAGGTTATCGTACGAGAACTCGTCCAAGCTCGAGGCATAACCTCTCTCGACTTTGAATTCTACTACTGTGAGTTGGGGTGCTGTATATTTCTTCATATTATAATCTCCTTTTTTCGCTTATTGTTTTTAATTACCATATGTTGTATAGGTAAATCCATTTGTTGTGCAATTAGACACTATTACAGTCGCTCCATCCGTTCCAGTTTTTCTTATGAAGCCATACAATTTACAATCCGCACCATGCTGGAAGTAGTTATTCGACTTGTAATAGCAGTATATGTTGCCGTTAAGTGTAACACCATTAAGGCTGTTTGTCGATGCACCGTTTTTGTAAAAAGTGCCAACGACACCTCCAATACAGTTACTCCCGCTACCTCCAGTAATACGAGCGTTGTAATCGGCCGAAGAAGAAGAAATTGACAAATCAGTGTTCGCCCAAGCCACAAGGCCACCAAAATAAGCTGTATTCACACCCACCTGGATTGTATTATTCGGGGCAAAACCACAATCAGAAATGATAGCATTGCAATCCACCTTGCTGACAATTCCTCCGAAATGCCAAACACCAACACTGTTTGCAGTACCACTTACAAGGTCGAATACCACATTGCCGGTAACGCTGTTATCATCGAGCGTGCACGAACCATTATTACCACCAACACGGCCAACAATGCCACCGATTTCTTTCATGCTAGTCTGAGTCGACGATTTAAACGTAACACCATTAACAGTACATGACTGAACAGCAGTGGTGTTTGCGCCTTGAATGTTAGCCGCAATGCCTCCGAAATAAGCACCACTGCTAACGTCCGAACCCGTATATTCCACTGTTACATTCTGCAAGTTCAAGAACATAACCGAGAAAGAACTATTAGATTGATATCCAAACATACCGCTATACGCGGGATTGTTCCCCGTACCGTCGTTGACTACATGGAGATTGCTGATAGTATTATTCGCTCCACTAAACTCAGCTCTGTAATCATTAATGGGAGGAACTGTTCTGCCAGACATGTTAATGTCATTTCCGAGTCTCGCATTGCATTCACGTACACTACCATGAGCGCCGCTCTCCACAGCATTCACGGCTTCGACGAAACTGAGATATTCTTCAGGAGTAGTTATGATATATGCACCGTCGTCCCAGTCCATAGGAAGGTCTTGGACACATCCGTCATTACCATTCTTCATAGTTACCAGTGCATAGGCAATCTGACCACGAGCCAGTGCACCACCAGCACTCTGGGTCTTACTAAACTTAAGATATTTCTTATTACCATTTGAATTGGTAAAATGCGAGCCAACCTTAATCGTGAAATGGTTGCCATCACCAACTGCCGCGACAGGAATCTGAATATCGACAGAAGCATTATAGGCAATCGAAAGATTGGCCTGATCGAAAGACATAACGACCGAATTACCACCGCTGACAGGGCTCACATTGTCGAGGTTAGTCATATTCAAGCCAACATTGCCGCTGATGTTGTAATTGTCGCTAGTTACAGTAATATTGTCTATTACCAGTTTGTTATCAAGGGTACCGCTTTGCTTGTTGGTAATTCTCACAACAATGGCACCAGTGATGTGCTTGAAGTAAAGAATATTGTTGGTCGAGTTCTCAACACTGTCGTCGGCCAGATAGGCGGCCATGGGAGAGGCCAGAATCTGTCTGCCACTGCCATCGACCTGATACTGGTACGAGGCGGGCAGGTTGACGGTGACGTTGTTGCTATTGAGCGAGCCGTTGACGATGCTGGCAGGATAGACAGCACGGTAGTAGCTGGCACGCTGCACGTCGGAAATCGAGCCAGAGGTGCCCGACACACTGATGGTTTTGGTTTCGCCGTTGATGTTCAACGTCTCGCCATTGACCCAATTGGCCGATGCGCCATTGACAGCAAGCTTCGCATCGTCGCTGTTACTTTCGGCGACGAGCGTAAAATTGGAAATAAGGTCAGAGTTCTTCCGGCAAGAAGTCGGAATCAAGCTAACAATCAGTAGACCAGCGACCCATACGGGGGGGGGGTAACAGCCTGAATTTCATGATATTATACGTTTTCTTTGTTTTAGTTTCTTGCTGCAAAGATACGAATTTTTTCCGATATGGATGGTAAAAATTGTTAAATGTAATTATATACTAATGGAACAATAAAATATAAAGGGCGCATCATACTCCTCCACCGGTTGGGTCATACTCCTCCACCCACGCTTCGCGGCGTTCCCTCTCCCCTGTCTTAGAGGAGGAGTTGGGTGGCTCTGTTCTACAGTTGTTCTTCAGTATTTCTTCGGTATTTCTTCGGTGGATGACCGAAGAAATACCGAAGAAATACCGAAGAAATGGGGGAGCTGGCCCTACCCTGCCAGCTCGCCGACGAGGTCGTTCTCCATGGCGTCGACGATGCGGACGTCAACGAAATCGCCTGGACGGATGCCGCCTTTTGTTTGGCGGATTAGGACTTCGTCGTCGACCTCGGGGCTGTCGTATTCGGTGCGGGCCACGAGGTGCTGGTCCTCGATGCGGTCGACGATGCAGCGGAAGGTGCGGCCTATACGGGCCTGGTTTTTCTCGAGCGATATCTGCTCCTGGATGGCCATGAGCTCGGCGACGCGGCGCTGCTTCTCGTCGTCGGGCACGGTGTCGCCAAGGGTGTAGGCCGCGGTGCCCTCCTCGGGCGAATAGGCGAAGCAGCCCATGCGGTCGAAGCGGGCCGAGCGCACAAAGTCGCAGAGTTCCTGGAACTCGGCCTTGGTCTCGCCGGGGTAGCCCACGATGAGGGTGGTGCGGATGGAGACGCCGGGAATGCGCGCGCGGAACTTCTGCAGCAGCCGGAGGGTGCCCTCGCGGTCGATGCCGCGCTGCATCGACGACAGGATGCGGCTGTTGATGTGCTGCAGCGGTATGTCGATATATTTGCAGATGTTGGGGTGGCGTGCGATGGCGTCGATGGCGTCGTCGGGGAAGGACGAGGGGTAGGTGTAGTGCAGGCGTATCCAGGGGGCGCCGCTCTCGGTGGCCAGGCGGTCGAGCAGCTCGCCCAGAGCGCGGCGGTGGTAGAGGTCGAGGCCGTACCATGTGGTGTCCTGGCTGATGACCAGCAGTTCCTTTACCCCTTTCGACACGAGGGCTTTGGCCTCGGCCACAAGCTCGTCGATGGGCAGCGAGTGGTGCGCTCCGCGGATGAGGGGAATGGCGCAGTAGGAGCACGAGCGGTTGCAGCCCTCGGCAATCTTGAGGTAGGCGTAGTGGCTCGGGGTGGACAGTGGCCTGGGGGAGTTGAAGGTTGGCGGTTGGAGGTTGGACGCCGGGGTGGCGCTCAAAGACTGGGCTATCTCGTCCCATTGGTGGACGCCGTACCAGGCGTCGACTTCGGGGATTTCGCTGGCCAGCTCGTCGTGGTAGCGCTCGGCGAGGCAGCCGCAGACCACAAGGCGCGTCGCGCTGCGGCGGCGCTGCTTGGCGGCGACTTGCGCCAGTATGGTGTTGACGCTCTCTTCCTTGGCGTCGCCTATGAAGCCGCAGGTGTTGACGACGACGGTGTCGCAGTCGTTGCGCTGGCGGTCGAAGTAGACCTTGTGGCCCTGCGCGGCGAAGGCCGCGGCAAGGTTCTCGCTGTCGACGGTGTTCTTCGAGCAGCCGAGGGTGATGATGTTTATCTTCATTTCTTTCTATTGTAACGGCGAATTAAACGAATTTGCCTCTCATTTAATTTAAGGCTAATTACTCGAATTGTGCTTGCGCAAGCTTTAGAGTAATTCGCCTTTAATTGACCTGCGTAGCTTAGAGTTAATTCGTTTAATTCGCCGTTCTTCTGCCTACTCGAACAGGGAGTCGACGAATTCTGCGGGGTTGAAGAGCTGCAGGTCGGTCATTTTCTCGCCGAGGCCAATGTAGCGTACCGGCACACGGAACTGGTCGGAGATGCCGATGATGACGCCGCCCTTGGCGGTGCCGTCGAGCTTGGTGAGGGCCAGGGCGTTGACGTCGGTGGCCTGCGTGAACTGGCGTGCCTGCTCGATGGCGTTCTGGCCTGTCGAGGCGTCGAGCACCAGCAGCACCTCGTGGGGCGCATCGGGCACCAGCTTCTGCATCACCTTGCGTATCTTGGTGAGCTCGTTCATGAGGCCCACCTTATTGTGGAGGCGTCCGGCGGTGTCGATGATGACGACGTCGCTGTGCTTGGCGAGGGCGCTCTGGAGGGTGTCGTAGGCCACGGAGGCCGGGTCGGCACCCATGCCCTGCTGCACTATGGGCACCCCTACCCTGTCGGCCCAGAGCTGGAGCTGCTCGACGGCGGCGGCGCGGAAGGTGTCGGCGGCGCCGAGCATCACGCTGCGGCCGGTCTCTTTGTAGCGGTAGGCCAGCTTGGCAATGGTGGTGGTCTTGCCCACGCCGTTGACGCCGACGACGAGGATTACATAGGGCGTGTGCGGCAGCGGCGCGTCGAAGGTGGCGGGGAAGTTGCCTTCGTCGTGGCGCAGGAGCATGGCTATCTCGGCCTTGAGGATGGCGTTGAGCTCGGAGGTGGAGATGTACTTGTCGCGGCGTATGCGTTCCTGCAGCTTGTCGATGACCTTGAGGGTGGTCTCAACGCCCACGTCGGAGGTGATGAGGGTCTCCTCAAGGCGGTCGAGGACATCGTCGTCGACGGTCGACTTGCCGAGGATGGTCTTGGTGAGCTTGGCGAAGAAACTCTCCTTGGTCTTGGCGAGGCCGTTGTCGAGGGTCTGCCGCTCTTCGCTGCGGTTTTTCTTACTGAAGAGTCCCATGGCTATTTCTTCAATTCTTCTTCCATAGCGGGACGGATGTCGCTGTCGAAGATTTTCTTATAGTGGTCGAAGGAGTATTTGTCGCTGTCGCCCGAGGCGAAGTACCAGAGGATGACCACGAACTCGTCGGGTTTAAAGTAGCCGGGGATGACCTGCACCAGCGAGCCGTCGGGGCGGAAGATGGCGAAGGAGGGGAAGCCGGGCTGCTTGCCGAGGGTGGCGGCGGTGAAGGGGTGCACGTTGTGGCGGCCTGCGGCGGCAGGGGGATAGACGTGGCCGTTCCACACCACGCGGTCGTTGCCTTCGGCGTTGAACTTGACGGGATAGTAGTAGCGGTTGAGGATTTTGGCGACGGTGGGGTCGCTGAAGGTGTCGCGGTCCATGCGTTTGCACCAGCCACACCAGGTGGTGTAGAAGTCGGTGAAGTAGAGGCGCTTGCCTATCTGTGCCTTGGAGGCGTCGCCGATGGTGTGCCAGTTGACCTGAGCCCCTGCCGAAGCGAGGAGCAGCGTGGCTGCGAGAAGTAACAATGCTTTTTTCATATTGTCTGTTTTTATTGTTTGTTTACCATTCATATTCCCAGTCCTGTTCGTTGTCCTGCTCGGACTCGATGTACACCTCCTCGCGCTCCTCGCGGTCGCGCAGGCGGAAGAGGCGGCCCAGCCAGTCGTCTTTCTTGGAGTGGACGCGCGTCTGGCGGTTGCGGTCTTCTTCGATGATTTGCGCCAGGTGGTCGGCATAGCGTTCCACGTAGCTGTGGTTGGCCGTGGGGTCGCGGTGGACGATGGCGCCGGTATAGTAGTGGCGCAGCACGGAGTCGTAGGCAATGCCCAGTTCCACCATGCGTATGGCGCCTTCCTGGCTGAGGCCCACGCCGTGGCCGTAGCCGTGGCCGTTGAGGATGACCGAGCCGGTGAGGCTGTCGACGCTGACGGAGAAGAAGGTTGACTTGAGCTGCCAGTCGGTGCGTATGCGGGTGAGCGGAATGCCGAGCAGCTGCACGCGGCGCACGGGCTGCTGGAAGTGCAGCAGGGTGTCGAGGACGGCAGTGTCGGCGGTGTCGAGCTTGTGGGTCTTTGAGAAATAGGCCAGCCAACGGTCGATGCTGATGGTCTTGGTCCAGTCGCTCTGGCGCATGCCGAAGGAGAAGGTGTCCTCGACCGAGCGGAGGTAGGGCAGCGCAGCGCGCCACACATCCTCGGAGTTGCAGGTCTGGCCGCCCGAGTTGGAGTGGAACGGGGTCTCTATCAATGCACCGGCGGTGTCGACGAGGGTCTCACCGCTGCTCTCGATGGCACCCATCATGATGTCGGGACGGATGCAGCGGTTGAGGTAGGCCTGGCAGTGGACGTTGTCGCAGAAGTTGTAGCCGTCGGCGGCATGCTTGCCCATGTTGCGCAAAGCCCAGGTGCGGCTGATGATGGCCTGGATGCGGAAGATGTCGGACCGCTGGCCGTAGATTTCGCTTTGCACCACGCCGGCAATATAGGTCTCGAACTCGACGTCGGAGAGCATCAGCAGCTTGCCACCGGGCAGCGGCTTGACGACAAGGTTGCCCTCGTAGGTGCGTTGTTTGCAGTTGGCGGGGTTGAGGCAGAGGATGCAGGCGGTGTCGGTGGCCTCGAGGCGCAGCGAGTCGCAGAGGCCGTAGTCGTCGTCGTTGACGCTCACATGTAGCTTGCCGCCCTCGGCGCGCACCAGCACCGAGCGGCCTTCGCCAAGGAGGTCTTCGAGGAGGTTGTCGCCGTCGGCATAGAGGTTGTAGTTGCCGAGGTCGAACGACACGTTGAGGGTGCCCACGGTGTTGGTGGAGAAGAGGCGCACGCGGACACGCTCGGCGCGGGTGGCCTGTGCGGTCAGCAGCAGTAGCAGTAGTATGGGCAGCAGTCGTTTCATTTCACAAGGTCTATTATAGCCTGGGCGGTGCGCTGGCTGGCGCCGCTGCCGGAAAGGAGCTTGCGCATGTCGGCATATTGGGCGAACATGCGGTCGCGGTTGGCATCGTCGGCGGTGATGAGTTGGAATTCGCGTTCGAGACGGGCTGGGTTGAAGTCGTCCTGTATCAGCTCGGTGACTACGGTGCTGTCGGCTATGAGGTTGACGAGCGAGATGTAGCGTATGCGGCGGCTTACGATGCTCTTGGCGATGGCTATCGACAACGGGTTGGCGCGGTAGCACACCACCTGCGGCACGTTGAACAGAGCCGTCTCGAGGGTGGCGGTGCCCGAGCATACCACGGCGGCATAGGCCGAGGCCAGCAGCGGGTAGGTCTGGTCGTAGACCACCTCGACGTTGCTACCCTCGGGGATGAGGCTACGGTAGAGCTTGTCGCCCAGCAGGCTCATACCTGCCACTATGAACCGGTACTCGGGATGCCTGTCGGCCAGCTGCACCATGAGCGGCAGGCTGCGCTTCAGCTCCTGCCTGCGGCTGCCTGGCAGCAGGGCCACCACTTGGCGGCTGCCCTGGAAGGCAGGCTCGAAGAGCTTGTCCTTGACAGCGTCGAGCAGCGGGTGCCCCACATACTTGGCTTGCGGCATGTTGTTCTCGGCGAAGAAGCGTTGCTCGAAAGGCAGGATATAGCACAGCAGGTCGAGCGAGCGGCGCATGCCTTTCAGGCGCCCCTTCTTCCACGCCCATAGGTTGGGCGAGATATAGTGTGCGGTGCGGAATCCCTGCTCCTTGGCCCAGCGTTCTATCTTGAGATTGAAACCCGGATAGTCGATACCCACCACGACGTCGGGGCGGTAGGCCGCTATGTCGCGCTTGCAGAAAGCAATGTTGCCAAGCACGGTGCGCAGGTGGACTGCCACCTCGACGAAGCCCATGATGGCCAGGTCGCGTATGTGGCGCACCGGTGCGGCACCTGCCACGGCGGCCATGCCGTCGCCGCCCCAGAAGCGGAACTCCGCTGCGGGGTCCTGCTCCTTCAGGGCCCGCATAAGGTTGGCACCATGCAGGTCGCCCGAGGCTTCACCGGCTATGACATAGTACTTCATCTACAGGACAAGGATTCGGGCTTTGAGGATATAAATCATGAATGCCAGGAAGGTGACGAAGAGCACCACGATGAGGGTCTTGGTGACCTTGAGCTGCTCGCGGCGGCGGGCATAGTGGTGCAGCACCAGTATCAGCGGTATGAACATGCCGCCGAACCAGCGTATGTGGGCGCCTATGGGTTCGCCGGCTATCAGCAGCCCCAGGGCCAGCGCAAGGCAGAAGCCAACCTCGCTGCCGAGGCCGGCAACGATGCCCACAAGCGGGCGGTCCTGGGAGAAGAAGTTCTTTAGCATAGTCTATTGCAGTATGTTGTTCACTTGTTCGATGGCACCGTAGTGCGTGTAGTCGGCATGTATCGGCACCACCGACACGTAGCCTTCCTTCAGCGCCGTCTCGTCGCTCTGGGCCGGCGGGTCGTTGCACACGAACTTGCCGGTGAGCCAGTAGTAGGGTCGGCCTATGGGGTCGATGCGTTTCTCGAAGCTGTCGGTCCAAAGGGCTTTGGCCTCTTGGCACACACGCAGGCCCTTGATCTCGCCTTCGGCCATACGGGGTATGTTGACATTGAGCGACACATCGGCAGGCAGACCATGCTCAAGCACCCGTCCTACTATGTGCCTCACATATGGCACGCAGGCCGAGAAGTCGGCTTCAGGGTTGTGGTTGAGCAGCGAGAAGCCTATGGCGCTGAAGCCCATGACCGAGGCCTCTATCACAGCACCCATGGTGCCGCTGTAGAGCACGTTGATGGAGCTGTTGCTGCCGTGGTTGATGCCCGACAGCACAAGGTCGGGCTTGCGCGGGCAGAAATGCTCGACGGCCAGCTTCACGCAGTCGACCGGCGTACCGTCGCAGGCGTAGACGCTGATGCCCTCGCCCTGTCTGACCTCCTTGGCGCGCAGGGGGCGCTCTGTGGTGAGGCTCATGCCCTTGCCCGATGCGTTGGTGCCGGGGGCCATGACCACCACGTCGCCGAACTCACAGGCCACCGCCTCGAGGGTGGCAAGGCCTTTGGCGGCAACGCCGTCGTCGTTGGTTATCAGTATCAGCGGTCTCATTGGTCGTAGAGCGTTCTGCTGCCGCCCATGAAGTAGCTGCCGGGCTGCATGATATTGTCGAACACGTGGTACTGGATAAGCACCGTGTCGGTATTGTCGATCACCGCATACAGGCGGTTGATGTCGAAAAGCTCGTAGGAGCCCGAGTTGCCTACGGCGGCAAGGTCGGCGGGGTTGGTGTACTTGATATAGCTCTTCATCTCGCGGGTGCGGCCGGCGGTGTCGGTGACACGCAGTATGGTGCGCGGCGTGCCGCTGATGCAGCTGTCGGCGTTGCTGTTGGGCACTATCGAGGCGAACTCGTCGAAGTTGAGCCATGTGAACGATGCCAGCAGGCGTGCCACACGTGCCGTGTCGAAGCCTTCGGCGCGGCGCTGGCCCACGGGCCACTCCAGGTCGAAGCCGTCGCCATTGTTGACCACCGCGAACGACTCTTCTTCCATGGCCGGTATCTCAAGCTCGACGCGCTGTATGGCCCTCACGTCGAGGTCGACGATGCAATGGCTGCGCCACTTCAGCGGGTCGGTGACGAAGCGCGGCGTGAGGAAGCCGCGGAAGCCGGGGATATGTATCACGCAGGGCACCTTGTCGCCTTCGCGGAACATATAGCTGGCCATCATGTCCTGCGTCTCGCGGCCCACGTAGTAGGTCACCGCCAGACGCTCGCGGGTGAACAGCTGCAGCCGTCCGCCGAACCAGTTGATGAAAGGCTTGCGCTGGTAGACCTCGACTTTGATGGCACGTGCCGAGAGGTCCTTGATGATGGTGGGCACGGCGGCGCGGTTCACCTGCTGCCGTATGCGCATGTCGTGCAGCGTCTCCAGCAGCATGTCGACCACCGGCTGGTTGGCCTCGTAAGTGTTGTCGACCATCCACAGCGAGTCGCCGACTTTCGTCAGCAGCACGTCGTTGCCCTGCTTGTCGGCAAGGAAAATGCGGGTGATTGTCGAGGTGTCTTCAATATGGTAGTCCTGTTCGAAAGTCGACTTGCGCGAACCGGTGAGCGCCACCACGGCGGCCACCACGGCAAGCACCGCCACAGCGGCGATGATTATGATGTTTCTCTTCTTCATTTGCAGTATTTTTTCTTTCTGACGATGGTGATGACGCCGCCGGCCAACGTAAGCAGCACCAGAGGCACCACGACGTTAATCACCTGGTATTTGGTGCGCTCGTCCTGCACCTTCCTGACATCGAGCTTGCGCAGCTTGACGCTCCGCGAGCGCGAAGCCATCAGGCCCTCGTCGCCCACCAAGTAGTTGATGGCGCCGACGATAAAGTCCTTGTTGGCATATTGGGTCTGGGTGTAGTAGTCGTAGCCCAGCGGCAGCACGGCGCCCTCGGCGGCCACATAGCGGTTCTTCACCATGTCGCCGTCGGATATTACCACCATGGCGGTAGGCTCGCTCTTCTCGCGGAAGCCCATGGCGGCCTGGCTGGTGAACTGCGGCGACAGGCGGTTGCGCCAGGCCGAGCGGAACTCGCCCTCGAGCAGCACGGCCACCGGCAGGCGGCTCTTGTTGTAGAGTCGCTGGTCGGGCTCAACATTGGCGTCGGCAAGGTCTATCATCGCCGGTGCGTTCTTCACCCTCGTATAGTCCGACGTGGTCAGCAGCACCGTCTTGCGGATGTCGTTGTCGATAAGGTCTATGGTGCTGATGAAGTCGGTCTTTATCAGGTCCAGGTTGCGCACAATGGGATGGTCGCTCAGCGGCACCAGCTCGGGGAAGTAGTACCACGGGCGGAACTGGAACTGGGGCTTCTCGCCCACCATGCCCGTCTGTATCGGTATCGGCCGGCAGCGCACGTCCATCACCAGGTCGGAATTGACGCGCACGCCATAGGTGAACAGCATCTCGTCGAGGCCCAGCGGGTAGCGTGTGGCCATGAACTGGCCGCGGCTGGCCAGACTGTCGAGGTCGGCATCGAGCGCGTCGATGAGCCACACCACCTTGCCGCCATACATGATATACTGGTCGAGGATGTACTGGTCCTGCTCGCTGAAGGGCTTTGTGGGCTTGGCCACGATGAGCAGGTCGTAGAGGTTGTAGAAGCGGTAGCTGCCGCTGTCGTCGGGCACCTGGCGGTGTGCCGTCAGCGACTGTATCTGGCCGTCGATGGCGACGTAGTCGAGGCTGTAGAACTCCTGCAGCGTGCGTTGCAGGTCGTAGAGCACGGGGCCCTGCAGTTCGCCGTGGCCTTGCACGAAGCCTATGGTCTTCTTCTCGCCGCGCGCCAAGGCACGTATGGCGCTGCTCAGCGTGTACTCGAGGTTCTGTATGCTGTTGTTCAGCAGCTCGGCGTCGCTCACATACTTCTGGCTTTGCAGCAGCTGCACCGTGGTCTCGCGGCCGCGATAGTAGACATCGGCCGCCGGTATCAGTATCTGCTGCGTCACGCTGCTGCCGTCGCCCACCTGTATCTGCGTGGGCTGTATGCCTTTCTGCGCCAGCTTTTGGTAAAACATCTGCTGCTCGTCGTGGTCGGCAAAGCTGTTGGGGTCGAAGAACTCGTAGTCGATGTTGCTGTTGTAGGCGCGGAACTGGTTGAGCATCTCCTTGGTCTCCGACTGCAGGCGCTTGAAGTCGGCGGGGAAGTTGCCCTCCAGGTATACGCGGAACAGCACCGGCTCGTCTATCTTCTTGAGCATCTCCTTGGTGTGCTTCGACAGGGTGTAGCGTTTCTCCGACGTTAGGTCGAAGCGCAGGAACAGCCAGTGGCCTATGATGTTGACGAAGACCACGATGAGCACCGTGGCGCACATCTCGAGCCAGTGGCTGCGCTTGAGGCTCTTGCGCTTGCGCCATCCGCCCCACATGCGGCTCTGCAGCACCAGGCGCGTGGCCATGAGGAACAGTGCCATGACGCTGGCGAAGTATATCACGTCGCGTGTGTCTATCACGCCGCGGCTCATGCTCTCGTAGTGGTGCGCCGTGCCAAGGCTCTTCACGAAGAGGTCGGCGCCGCCGAAGAGGCCCATGCGGTAGAGGCTTTCGAAGCCCAGGTAGGCCACGGCGCACAGCAGCGCCGCCAGCACGAACGACACAATCTGGTTGTTGCTCAGCGACGAGCAGAAGAGGCCTATGGCCACAAAGGCGCCGCCAAGCAGCAGCAGGCCTATGTAGGAGCCCGCCACGCCGCCGGTGTCGATGTTGCCCACGGGGTCGCCGAGGGCGTAGACGCTGAAGTAGGCCACCAGCGTAGGCAGCAGCGAGATGAGCACCAGCGTCCATGCGGCGAGGAACTTGGCCCACACCACCGTCCAGTCGCCCAAGGGGCGTGTGAGCAGCATCTCCATGGTGCCGCCGCGCCGCTCTTCGGCAAAGCTGCGCATGGTGATGGCCGGAATAAGGAACAGGTAGAGGAAGGGGCCTATCAGGAACAGGCCGTCGAGGCCCGCATAGCCATAATCCAGTATGTTGAAGTCGCTCTTCAGCACCCACAGCATCAGTCCCGTAAGCACCAGGAAGACGCCGATAATCAGATATCCCGTAATCGACGAGAAAAAGCCCCGCAGTTCTTTCTTGTAAAGTGTAAACATAGTTTTTGAGGTTATACTCAGGCAATCAAGCATTCAAACAATCGGGCAATCACTCTTTACGCTTGTTCTTGCTGGTCAGCGCGCGGCCCATGTAGAGGCCCTCGCCCAGTTCGGCCACCGTCTCGGCGGCCAGCTGGGCCGTGATGCCCAGGATGCGGCGGTCCACATTCTCCCACATGTCGCCGGTGACACGCGTATAGTGCATGCCGTCGTGGGTGGTGATCACCATCGAGGGGATGCCCACGGCGTCGAAGGCGCGCGCGTCGCCACGCAGCAGGGTCTTCTCGCCGCCGCGCACCACGTTGTAGCGGCCGGCCACGGTGTCGCGGTTATACAGTATGTCGCACAGCGTGGGATATTTCGCGTTGCCCAGCACCATCACGCTGTCGCCGTAGGCCACGTTCTGCACATTGACGAAAGCCTCCACACGGCGCAGCTGCGGATAGGTCTCCACAAAATGGCGCGAGCCCAGATACTGCTGCTCGCTGCCGCTGAAGAGCACGAAGAGGATGCTGCGCTTGGGGCGGTATTTGCTGTCGCTGAGCACACGGGCTGTCTCCAACAGCGTGGCCACACCCGAGGCGTTGATGTCGGCGCCGGGGAACAGGCAGGTCTCGCCCTGCATGCCCTGGCCGTCGAGGCTGGCACCCATAACGATATATTCCTTGGCGAGGCTCTTGTCGCTGCCCTCGAGCAGCGCCACCACGTTGCCCGTGGGGGCCGACTGGCGATAGCGGGCGTTGACGTCGACCTCGGCTTTCTTCAGCAGCGAGAAGCTCTGCACCTTGCGGGCCGAAGCCAGCTGGTCGATGCAATAGTCGAGCGGCTTCTTCTCGCCGTCGAAAATCTCGCGGCCGCAGTCGAGCGTCAGGTGCAGTATGGGGAATGTGGCAAGGTGGGGCAGCTCGCCGCTCCACACCTTGGCCTGCGCCTCGTCGGGCAGGCATGTGGTGCTCACGTTCACGGCCAGCATGCCTATGGCGCCGTGGCGCTCGGCGGTGCGGGCCTTGTCGCGCAGCGTGCGGTAGCGGTCGGCGACACTGGTCGGCAACCAGTCGGGCACCGCCGTCAGCACCACCACCACTTTGCCCTTCACATCCACGTCGCGGTACTCGTCGAACGTGCCGTCGTCCACACCATAGCCGCAGAACACCATCTGGGCGTCGACATATCCGCGGCCCGTAACACCGGCGCAGCAGAACTCGTTGCCCAGCGTGAACACACGACGGTCGCCCTCGGCGGTGGCGGCACCGCCAACCGACGACGACTGGCCGCCGCCCAACGGCATGCGGCGCACGTTGAACTTGCAGTTCTCCACCTCGTTGCACTCCACCGCGAAGCCTGCAGTCTTCTGCAGCTTGGCGCCGTAGCGCTCCAGCACACGGCTCGTGTAGGCCACAGCCATGTCGTAGCCCTCGGCTCCCGCCTGGCGGCCACGGTAGGTCTCCGAAGCCAACTCGATGATATGCTTCATCACGCTGTCGGTGTTCACCACAGGCATCGGTATGGCGTCGCGCTTCAGCACCCCACCCTTCTGCCCGTTGGCATGCATACCTCCGGCAACCAAAAAGGCCGCCACAAACATCGCTACATACAACTTTTTGCTCATATCAATTATTATTATTATTTATTTTTATTTACTATACTTCAAGCACTTGCACCCAGCAGGGCACAATATGCAATCAAGCAAAGATACAAAAAAAATTGATACCTGGAAATCGAAAACCGAAAATTGCACCATTTCTTCATTTAGGCCGCCGCCGCATCCCCTCGCAGCACCCCGCCGGAAAGCACCTCCGACAGCCTCAAAAACGGCCAATTCCATAACTAAATTTTTAGTTACGTTTTAACATTTCAACCCTCTCCGCCGCCCGTCGAACCCCGCAATGGAAATCAAGCAGTTACGGCGATATTTTTACACACAACCCTCTGTATCAGTGCACAGTAGCCGACAAATAAACACCTAACTGCCTATGACACAGCACCCTCTCTATACCCTCTCTTACTATACGCCTTATATTCCCATTATATACATTTTCATTAGTAAGAGATGTTAATTTTAACATTAGGCTGATATAATTAC
>JAFXUY010000085.1 GCA_017524785.1 Bacteroidales bacterium
CCACCAGCAGGTTGGGGTCGTAGGTCGGCGCGCTCACCATCGCAAGCACCTCGCCGGTCGACGGCTCAAGCGCCACCACGCAGCCGCGCTTGTTGGCCATCAGCTCCTCGGCATACTGCTGCAGGTCGGCGTCGAGGGTGGTGTAGAGGTTGCAACCCTCCACAGGCAGCGTGTCGAAGGCTCCGTTCTGGTAGGGCCCTATCTCGCGGTTGTGCACGTCGACATGCATCACCTTCTTGCCCTTCACGCCACGCACCACCTCCTCGTAGCTCTTCTCCAGGCCACTCTTGCCTATGTAGTCGCCCTGCTTGTAGTAGGGGTCGCGGTCCAGGTCGGCCTGGTCCACCTCGCCCACATAGCCCAGCACCTGCGCAGCTATCGGGCGGTCGTAGATGCGGAGCGTACGCTGCGAGATATAGAACCCCTTGAAACGGAACATCTTGTTCTCGAACTTGGCATACTCCTCCTTCGACACCTGCTTCATGAATATCGATGCCGAATAGGGCGAATACTTGCGGGCTTTCTTCATGCGGTCGTCGAAGTCGTCGCGCGTGATGCCGAGGCTCTGGCAGAAGTAGGCCGTGTCGAGGTCCTTTACCATGCGGGGAATGACCATCAGGTCGTACACCGCCTCGTTGTGCACCAGCAGCTTGCCGTGGCGGTCGTAGATGAAACCGCGCGCCGGATACTGCGTCACGTTTCTCAGCGACTGCCGCTTGGCCAACTCGCGGTATTCGGGATCGAACAGCTGCAGCATAGCCAGGCGCCCTATGAACAGGATGCCTATCACGATGAAGATGGCCTTCACCACACGACTGCGATCTGAATACTTGTCCGACATATTAAAGCATTTAACGCCGTTTAACCATTCTTATTGCACCCACCGGCATTTTTTCCACAACTACAACCTTCGTTATATAACTAAAAACATAGTTCCGTTTTAACAATTGGCTTTCATTTTGGGGGCACCCTATCCAACAATGGAAATCAAGCAGTTACAGCGATATTTTTGCATATAACTCTCTGTATCAGTGCCGTCTAGCCCACAAATAAACATGTAACTGCCTATGACACAGCACCCTCTCTATACCCTCTCTTACTACTCACCTAGTCATCTCCATATAAACAATTACTTTAGTAAGAGATGTTAAATTTAACATTTGGTTTTGGTATGTTTTTGACTAGTTTTTCTTCGCTACTCATCTCCGATTCACCCCCTGCTCATCCCCTGTTTATCCCCTGCTCATCCCCTGTTTATCCCCGGCGCGAACGTGGCAACACGCCGCCAAGACAACGGCCAAATGTTAAAATATTGTTAAAAATGCACCCCCTTGTCACATTTTGCACTTTTTTTGGCTCTAATATAGGCAAACGGGAAATTGTTTTGTATCTTTGCAACGAACAATATGACAACATAAAACTATAAAGATATGAAAAAGATATTGTTACTCGCCTTTATGGCTTTACTCGCCTTCGCCTCGCAGGCGCAGCGGTGGGAATGGGTGAAGGGATACGGCACACAAGCAAGTAATGGCTTCGAGATAATCGGCACGGTGACCGACAACGAGGACAACCTGTACTTCCTAGGCGAGTTTCACACCGATGCTCATTGGGACGGGGAACCGCTGTTGCCCAGCGAATTATACCCTGGAATAAGTGGCCCGCATGTGATTATTGCCAAAATATCGCCTACGGGCGATATGGTATGGAAAAAGGTAATCGCCAGCGGGGGTTCATGCAGCGCATTCGACATAAAGAAAGTTGGCGACTCGGCCTTCGCATGCATGATTGATTTTACTGGTCCGAATTTGCTCTACAAACTGTGCTGGCTAGACACATTGCTTGTTGGCGACGGCGACTATCCGCAGCAACGGGAGATTCCGTCGATGCCGATGACTGTATTTGATGGATCACGGCCAACAGCATACTTGAAGTTCGGGTTTGACGGCACATTGCAGGAACAGCACTTTCTCCACCTCACTTACGTCGACAACTACGGCAGGGACATTATTCACGAAAACGTAACGGGAGATTACTCTTACATATATACCGGAGTATTATATTTCCCACGATTCGACATCGACAGAACGGGAAACATCTACATTCTGAGCCAGCCCGATGGTCTTGTCCATTTGGGACCTGGCAACGAATATTCTGTAGCGGACGGCCAGATACAGACAGTCAAGGTTTGGGTGGACAATCGGATGGTGGGTACCATCGACACACGGCACCGGCCAAAAGCGTGGTATCCCCACATGATGAAATTCTCGCCGCATTTCGACACGCTGCTGGCCGACCGCTATATAATTCAGGACTACATTAACGGGCGAGCCGACAATGACCTCAAAATATCCCTTGGACTTGACAGAAACTGCAATATCTACGTAACATTGTCTTTACAACCTATTTTTGACAGTATTTGTTTAGAAACAATTATATTCGACTCGCTTCAAAGATTGACGGCCAATATAGACCTATATGATATAAATATTGGATATTTAATTGTGTATGATTCGGTGTTGAACACAAAAAGGGTGCTGCATTTAGATGATGGCTTTGATGAACGTCATTGTTATACCGAATTTAGGCCGGTGTCTTTTGACTACGACAGCAATATTGTTTTTTTCTCAGGGGAATACGCAAATTATCGTGGATGTGAAGGTAATGTGCCATTGATATTGAGGGGACTTGACAGAGACACAACTTTGTATAACATATATAACGATTGTTTTGTGTTGAAGTTCGATTTGGACACGTGGGAGTTTAAAGGTATGCTGAAACCACAGGCATGCATGTGCGAACTTGGAGGATATGGCAGAAGAGATTACAACAACATAGTGACAAAGGACAATCGGGTATTTATGCAGATAATTCATTCTGGTGCGTTGACACTTCCCTCTGGAACTTTCCGAGGTGCAGATGATTATGTACAATCTTCGGCCGTTGTGATATTCGATTATGCCGGCAATGTGATAGGCGGCGACCATTCGCGACAGTTCGGATTTGAAAGGCGTAACGGGCCGCTGGCACTGGTGGACAGCGTGCTCTACGTGGTGCAGATTACCAACAACCCCGCCACCTTCGGCGACTATACGGTGCACCCTAACGGCAAATGGTACAGCTTTGTGGCCAAGTATGTCGACACGTCGTTCATGTCGGTGCAGCCCTACACGCCGCCGGCACCGCCCACACCGCCCGAGGCGGTGCAGACCACCGTGGAGAGCGGCACCCTGACGCTATACCCCAACCCCACGACCGGCGAGATGCGGCTAAAGGCCGCCGAAGGACGGGTGCTGGCGGCGAGCATAGTGTCGGCCTCCGGTGTGCGGCAGCCCACGGCGGTGGACGGCGACAGGATCGACGTATCGCGCCTGTCGGCAGGCATTTACTTCGTAACGGTGACCACCGACACGGGCATCTATACCGTGAAGTTCGTGAAACAGTAGAGCCACAACCATCCCCTCTTTAATACAGTGGACACAAGATATCGGCGATATGACGAACTGACGCGCACCTTCGGTGGGCAGATGGCGGCATACTGCTGGTCGCACAGCCACAGCGCCGACGACGCCGAGGAGCTGATGCAGAAGCTGTTTGTGTATCTCTGGGAGGTGATAGACACTCTGGATGCCGACAGCACGGCGCGCCAGCAGAACCGCTGGCTGCACAAGGTGATGCGCACGGTGTTTGTGAGGCATCTGCGCGACAAGATAAGGCACCGCACCGTGCCGCTGGAACGGCTAGGCGACATAGCGGACGAGACACCGCCGATGGACGACGAGAACATTGAGGAACTGATGACCGCCCTCGACGACACCGAACGACGACTGCTGCAAGGCCGCCTGGACGGCTACAAGCTGGCGGAAATGGCCACGCCCCTCGGCATAAGCCACGACGCAGCAAGGCAGATGATGCACAGGATAATGCTTAAACTGAAAAGGAGACACAAAAGATGACGGAGACGGAGAAGAAAGGAACGACGGCAGACTTGCTGCTGCGCCGACTCGACACGGAGCTGCAGATGCGCGACGAGCTGCGCCGCAACTACAGGAAGATGAGCCGACGGCTCGACCTGCGGGTGGTGTGCGCCGCGGTGGCGGTGGCGGCGTTATGCGTGGCGGTGGCGCTGGCGTTGCCACGGCCGAAATACACCACCGACGCACCCAGCAAAGGACAACAGTCGGAGATAGTGTCGAGAACATACAATATGATGGAACAGCTATGATACGGCGTTGGGCAATAGCATTGGCGATAGTGGCAGTAGGGCTGCTGGCGGCGGCATGGGTCGGCACACCCCGGACGGTGCCGTTCGACGAATGCAGCACGCTGTACCGCCACTACTACGGCACCGAAGGCGTGGAGGTGGCATTCATACGCGGACTGCCGATAGACGACAGCGTAGCGGTGGACGTGACACAGATAGTGGCCACCGACACGACGGCCTGGCGACGGCTGGCCGAGGACTTCGGCATGCCGAAAAAGCCGGCAGGAGTAACGGGCAAGGGCAAGGCCGTGGCGATGATCCTCACCGACAAGGAACAGCCAGCAAAGCACAGCGGCCTGGCAGAGGGAGAATGCGACCTGACACTCCTGTCGGACGAGATGCGCTGCATCACGGTGTTCCATATCAACAACAAAGAGGAGATGGACCACATACTGTACCGCGAGCTGTACAAGATGCAGAACCCGTCGGCCCGGAAGCCGCTGGTGCAATGAAGGCTCGACTGCTAGATTTTTACAAAAAAAGCATCTTTTTATTTGTATATTAAAAAAAATGTGTATCTTTGCACCCGAATTGAAGTTTAACCAAACATTAGACTATCGAAGCACACATATCAGTTTAACTCCTTAAAATCAAAAGGAAATGACGGACGTAAAGACCAGACAACTGACAGACAACGAACTTATCACCCGCTACCAAGAGGGCGATACTTCGTGCTTCGAGACCCTCCTCGAGCGCTACCAGGCCAAGGTGTATGGCTACATCTTCTCGGTGGTGAAAGACAAGGAAACGGCCGACGACATCTTCCAGGACACCTTCTACAAGGTGGTGCTGACCATAAAGAGCGGCCAGTACAAGGACGAGAATAAGTTCGTCCACTGGGTGATGCGCATAGCCCACAACCTCATCGTCGACCACTTCCGCCGCAACAACAAGATGCCCTTGGTGCCCAACCGCCCCGAAAGCGACGTGCTGGACAACCTGAAGTTCCCCGACGACAACGCCGAGCGCGCCATCATGCGCAAGCAGACGGGCCAGAACATCCGCAAGCTTGTCAAGATGCTGCCCCCCGAGCAGCGCCGCGTGGTGATACTGCGCCACTACGGCAAGTGCGACTTCAAGGACATTGCAGCCCGCACCGGCGTAAGCATCAACACCGCCCTGGGCCGCATGCGCTACGCTATCATCAACCTGCGCCGCCTGGCCCAGGAGAACAACATGTACATCGAACTCTGAACAGACAGTAGACTACATTCAGGACAATAAGTAGCCCTGCCACGCATCTGCATGGCAGGGCCTTTATTTATGCTGCGGGGCAATACTTTTTATATTTCGGCGTTATAGACAGGTGATGATTTCGAAGAACAGATTGAAGGACCTGGCGGCGTACCGGATGCAGAAACGGTGCGACGAGGACGGCGTGTTTGTAGTCGAGGGTCCGAAGATGGCCGCCGAGGCAATGAAGTCGGGCTTCGCGGTGCGTGCGGTATGCGCCACGACAGAATGGATGGAGACTTACTCCCCCACCCCCGGCCTGGAATGCTACGAGGTGAGCCCGGCAGAGCTGGAAAGGCTTTCGAACTTCAAAACTCCGAACCAGGTGTGGATGCTGGTGGAACGGGGCGACAATTCCTCATTCCCCACTCCTCATTCCTCACTGGTTCTGGCTTTGGACAGAATACAAGACCCCGGCAACATGGGCACCATGATGCGCACGGCCGACTGGTACGGCATACGCCATATCGTGTGCTCGACAGACACGGTGAGCTGCTACAACCCCAAGGTGGTGCAGGCCTCGATGGGCGCCGTGTTCCGCACGCGGGTCGAATATGTGGACCTGCCGCAGTGGCTGTCCGATTGCGGCATGCCGGTATTCGGAGCCTCGCTGCAAGGGAATCCCATCGGCGAGGCCCAACGACCCGATGGCACAGCAGTGCTGCTGATAGGCAATGAAAGCCGCGGCATAAGCCCCGAGGCAATGGCACGGGTGACGCACCCAGTGCTGATACCCAACATAGGCGGCACCGCCGAGAGCCTCAACGCGTCGGTGGCCGCGGGAATATTGATAGACAGATTATGGACGAACAACTAGAATACCAAGAGGGCCGCACCGAGATTAGCCACATGGGCAAGGTGGCCCTGATAGAGCGGCTGACGGCCGACATGGAGAAGAGGAACGCCACCACGGTGGCTGGCATAGGCGACGACTGCGCCGTGATAAAAGGCGACGGCGACAAGCTGACGCTGGTGACGACACAGACACTGGTGGAGGGCGTGAACTTCGACATGATGTACACGCCGCTGAAGCACCTCGGCTATAAGGCCGTGGCCGTGGCCATCAGCAATATCGCCGCCATGAACGGCACGCCGCGCCAAGTGCTGGTGAGCGCTGCCGTGAGCAACCGCTACTCGGTGGAAGCCATGGACGAGTTGTATGCCGGCCTGCGCCTGTGCTGCGAGCGCTACGGCGTGGACCTTGTGGGCGGCGAGACAGGAACCTCGCGCGCCGGCATGGTGCTGACGGTGACCGCCGTGGGCGAGGTGCTGGCCGAGAGCATCACCTACCGCCACGGCGCCAAGCTGCACGACCTGGTGTGCTGCAGCGGCGACCTGGGCAGCGCCTACGCCGGACTGCTGGTGCTGGAGCGCGAGAAGGTGACCTACCAGGCCGACCCCAACTTCCAGCCCGACCTGGCAGGCTACGACTATGTGCTGGAACGCTTCCTGAAGCCCGAGCCAAGGATGGACATTGTGAAGCTGCTGGCTGCACACGGCGTGGTGCCGACAGCAATGACCGACGTGAGCAAAGGCCTTGCCGACAGTGTGCTGCACATCTGCCGCGCCTCTGGATGCGGTTGCGAGGTGTACGAAGAGCACCTGCCGATTGACTATCAGACATCGCGCGTGTGCTCGGAGATGAGCAAGAACATGCTGCCCGTGAGCTGCGCCCTGAACGGCGGCGAGGACTATGAGCTGCTGTTCACCATCAGCCAGAAAGACTACGAGAAGGTGAAAGGCCTGCAAGAGATACACATCATAGGCCACATAACGGAAGAGGGCATGCCCGCAGTGATGGTTACGCCACAGAACACCACTATAACCCTGCGTGCACAGGCCTTCCAAGGCATTGACGAATGAACCGGACAGACACTTTCAAGCACAAGGGACAGCGGCAACAGATGGTTGACGACCTGCGGCGACGCGGCATCAGCGACGAGCGTGTGCTGAAGGCCATGAACGAAGTGCCGCGGCACTGGTTTATGGACAGCCTGCTCGACTCGTCGGCATACATAGACCAGGCTTTCCCCATAGGCTGCGAACAGACGATATCGCACCCCTCGACGGTGGCCATGCAGAGTCAGCTGCTTAATGTGGAGCCCGACATGAAGGTGCTGGAGATAGGCACCGGCAGCGGCTACCAGACAGCAGTGCTGTGCAAACTTGGAGCCAAAGTGTTCACCGTGGAGCGGCAGAAGGGGCTCTTCGACAAGACGCGCGTACTGCTGAAAGAGCTACGCATACCAGCCCGCTGCTTCCTGGGCGATGGCTACCAAGGCCTGGCAGAGGTGGACCAAGGGCCGTTCGACCGCATCATTGTGACCTGCGGCGCCCCCGAGATACCGGCTGCCTTGATGGCACAGCTGAAAGTGGGCGGCATAATGGTGATACCCCTTGGCGACGAGCAACACGAAATGCTACGCATAACCAAAGGCGGCGAGAAGAAGGAAGATTGGCAGGTGGAGAAGTTCGGCACATACAGCTTCGTGCCGATGCTCGACGGCCGACAGATGCACTAAATGTCAACGCAGCAAGAAGTGCTGTTTGCTGAGACGAGGACTGCGCACAGCGATACCGCAGCGGTAGAGGTCGATGGTGACCTGCCAGTCGGGGCTGCCGACAAGGGCCTGCCACTCGGCCTCGTGACGGTGGGGACGGTCGACAACAAGGAAGAGACCGTCTGGAGTTGAAAATTGAAAGTTGAAAGTTGAAAGTTCGGTGAGAGAAAGACGGTAGTAGTGCTCCAGACGCCAGACGATATCACTGAAAGAACGTCCATGGCCGCGGGCACGGGAGAAGAGGGCCTCGGTGTAGAGGCGGTAGACGAAAGGCGAGTGCAGGTTGTACTGCGTCTTCGCATTGAGGAAATGAGTGATGCGGTTCACGGTGCAAAGATACGAAGAAGATTGAAAGGTGAAAGTTGAAAGTTGAAAGTTATATGAATATCAAAAACATACTATTGGGTATTGCTATCGCAGGATTGCTTTCGGCATGTGGTGGCGGCGACTATTCGCCCAAACCGCAGGCCTATCTGCGCATCGACTTGCCGGAACACGAGTACTTCCTGCTGGACACCATGCGCACCTACCCCGGCGACACATTGGTATTCGATGGTGACACCGCCATCGCCCTCTCAGGCTTCACCAAGACATTTCCCTTCACCTTCGAGGCCAACCAGTGCATCGAATGGACTGAGAAGGATGCCCCCAAGGGCGAACGTTGGATTGACCTCAAGTATCCACAGTGGGACGGCGTGGTGTTCCTCTCATACCACCGCATGCATTCACCCAACGAACTGAAAGAACACATAGACGGCTCAACGCGCTTCATGGAACAACATTACAAGGTGGCTTCGGGCGTTGAGGAGCAGGGCTATGAAGACCATGAGAACGGGGTCTATGGCACCGTATATTATTTGAAAGGCAGCAAGGTGGCATCGACATGCCAGTTCTGGTTGACCGACAGCACGACAAACTTCCTGCGGGGTTCGCTGTTCCTGAACCGCACCCCCAACAACGACTCGCTGGCCCCGGTGCTGGAATATATACAGGCCGACATAGAGCATTTGGTTGAAACCCTGCGCTGGAGATAGTCTCCAGCAATTGGGGAATAAACAAAAGCGTCCCGCAGGAACCCTGCAGGACGCTTTTCTTATGGCCGTAGAGGCGATGGATCGCACCCTATGGAGAATGTGTCACTTACTCGGCCTTGGGAGCTTCTTCGGCAACGGGAGCCTCGACAGGAGCGGCCTCGACCTTCTTGGCGCGCGAGCGGCGGGTGCTCTTGGCCTTCTTGGCGGTGGTCTCCTTCAGCATGTTCTCGTTGTAGTCGACGAGCTCGATGATGCACATCTCAGAGTTGTCACCATGACGGATACCGGTCTTCAGGATGCGGGTGTAGCCACCAGGACGGTTGGCGACCTTCTGCGATACCTCGCGGAAGAGTTCGTTGACGGCCTCTTTGCTGTGGAGGTAGCTGAAGACGATACGGCGGTTGTGGGTGGAGTCTTCTTTCGAGCGGTTGATGATAGGCTCGACATATACTCTGAGTGCCTTGGCTTTGGCAACAGTGGTCTCGATGCGCTTATGCATGATAAGCGAGGTGGCCATGTTGGAGAGCATGGCAACGCGATGGGCGTGGGTGCGTGACAGATGATTTACTTTGCAACCGTGTCTCATATTCTTTCTTATTCTTTATCAAGTTTATACTTTGCTACATTCATACCGAATTCGAGGTTCTTGGAAGCCACGAGGTTCTCGAGCTCGGTAAGCGATTTTTTACCGAAGTTGCGGAACTTCAGCAGGTCGGCCTTGTTGAACGACACGAGGTCGCCGAGGGTGTCGACTTCGGCTGCCTTGAGGCAGTTGAGGGCACGCACCGAGAGGTCGAGGTCGATAAGCTTGGTCTTGAGCAACTGGCGGATGTGGGAAGTGGTCTCGTCGAACTCCTCCTGCACGGGTTTGGGCTCAACGTCGAGCGTGATGCGCTCGTCGGAGAAGAGCATGAAGTGCTGGATGAGAATCGTTGCGGCCTCTTTGAGAGCTTCCTTCGGGTGGATAGAGCCATCAGTCTCGATGTCGAAAGTGAGCTTCTCATAGTCGGTGCGCTGCTCGACGCGATAGTCGTCGACGGCATACATAACCTTTTTGATAGGAGTATGGATGGAGTCGATGGCAATGACACCGATGGGGTCGGTAGGACGTTTGTTCTCGTCGGCGGGAACATAGCCACGGCCCTTATCGATGGTGAGCGTGATGCGCAACTCGGTCTTGGGCTCCATATGGCAAATCTCAAGTTCAGGATTGAGGACCTGGAAGCCATTGAGATTGCTGTTGAGGTCGCCGGCCTTGAAGACGGTCTGCTCCTTAACGGTGAAGGTGAGTTTCTCGTGATCGGTGTCCTCGAGTTGACGGCGGAAGCGGATTTGCTTCAGACGCAGGATGATGTCGGTCATATCCTCGACTACACCGGGGATGGATGAGAACTCATGGTCGACGCCATCAATCTGGACAGAGGTGATGGCATAGCCTTCGAGCGAAGAGAGAAGGACGCGACGCAAAGCGTTGCCAATGGTAGTGCCGTAGCCAGGCTCCAGCGGACGGAATTCAAAAGAGCCGCGGAAGTCGTCAGCCTCGAGCATGACCACCTTGTCGGGTTTCTGGAATGATAAAATTGCCATTTGTTATCCTTTCTTTCTTTGTTTGGTTTATATCCTGGCTGCCTGCCAGGACTGTCACCTCGCTGTGAGGCTATTACTTCGAATAGAGGTCAACGATAAGCTGCTCGTTGATGGTCTCGGGGATGTCGCTACGCTGGGGGTAGTTGACAAACTTACCGCACATGTTGGCGTTGTCCCACTCGAGCCACGGGTAGTTGTTGGCACGCGAAGCCAGAGCGTCGGTGATAACCTCGAGCGAACGGCTGCGCTCGCGCACGGAGACCACGTCGCCCTCACGCAGAGAATAAGAGGGAACGTTGACAACATTGCCGTTGACGGCGATATGACGATGGGAAACCAACTGACGGGCCTGGGCGCGGCTGCGGGCAATGCCAAGGCGATAGACGACGTTGTCGAGACGTGCCTCGATGAGCTTCATCAACTCCTCACCAGTGATACCGCCACGACGGGAGGCTTCGCTGTAGAGTTTACGGAACTGACGCTCAAGAATGCCATAGGTATATTTGGCTTTCTGCTTTTCGTTGAGCTGGATGCCGTACTCGGAGGTCTTGCTGCGACGACGGTTCTGGCCGTGCATTCCGGGGGCGTAGGGTTTCTTCTCGTAGCTCTTGTCCGGGCCATAGATAGGCTCGTGGAACTTTCTTGCTATTTTGGTCTTCGGACCAGTGTATCTTGCCATTGTTTACGTTTCTTTTAAAGATTAATAATTACACACGACGACGTTTCGGGGGACGGCAACCATTGTGAGGCAGCGGGGTGATGTCGGTGATTTCGGTAACCTCGATGCCGCAGGTGTTGATTGCGCGGATTGCAGATTCACGTCCTTGACCAGGTCCTTTGACAAAGACCTTGACTTTTCTTAGGCCCAAATCATAAGCAACTTTGCCGCAATCTTCCGCAGCCATCTGAGCGGCATACGGAGTGTTTTTCTTCGATCCGCGGAAGCCCATTTTTCCAGCAGACGACCAAGAAATCACTTGACCGGCATTATTAGTCAACGAAATAATAACGTTGTTGAAAGAAGCAAAGATGTATGCTCTTCCAAGAGGTTCAACTTTTACGACTCTTTTTTTGGTCGGTTTAGAAGTTTTTGCCATAGTTTTTTTTACTTGTGCTTGATTTTACATTTGTTCACCAATTGCTCCGTTGGTCGAATATGGTCCGCAATTGGCCGCTACTCATTTACTGTTTATTTGGTAGCTTTCTTCTTGTTAGCGATAGTTTTCTTCTTACCCTTACGAGTACGGGCATTGTTCTTGGTGCTCTGACCACGGAGGGGGAGACC
>JAFXUY010000086.1 GCA_017524785.1 Bacteroidales bacterium
CGCACATCCTTCTGTGTCGTTACCTCGACGAACTCGTCGGTGCCGACGGTCTTGATAGCTTTGTTGGCGCAGCCGCTCAATAGGGCTGCAAGCATGGTCATCATAAGTATCCGTTTCATGGTGATTCTTTATTTGTTTCTTTTGCAGGCGGGGAAGAAGCGCGGTAGGTTCCGGCAGTATTGCTCGTATTCGGGGTATTTGCCGCCGCTGATCTCCTCGGCCAGTGCCGAGCTGCCTTGGAACAGCACCACCAGCAGCAGCGCGCCGATGACGCTCCAGTTGACGACGCCCATGCCGGCGGCTATGGAGAAGAGGTAGAAGCAGACCCAGATGGCCTGCTCGGCGAAATAGTTGGGGTGGCGGCTGAGGCCCCAGAGGCCTGTGGTGTTGAAGCCTTTGTTGTAGGGTGGCGGCAGTTCCTCCAGTTTCTTACCCTCCTTGATCATGGCCCATTTGCGCGTCTGGAAGCGCCATTGCTGCTCGTCGGCCACGGTCTCCCATACGATGAACGCCAGCATCAGCACGGCGGCGACGGCATCCAGCCAGGCGAAGGGGCGGTCGGACCGCATGGCCACCAGCGCCGGGAAGGTAGTCATCAGCACCAGGGCGTTCTGGTAGATGGAGATGAAGCCCAGGTCGAAGGCTGCCCAAGCCCAACGGCTTTTGAAGGCAGGACCCGAGCGGACGACAGCCCAGCGGTAGTCCTCGACGCCCTCCCAGAACTTGAGGCGGTAGGCGCCCTTGCGGGCGAAGTTGACGGTGAGGCGTATGCCCCACAGCGTGGCCAGCACGGCCATCACCACCAGGCGTGTGCTCATGCCGCCGGCGGCGGCTATCACCCAGGTGTAGGCTATGGGCAGGAGGCTCCACAGCTTGTCCATCTGGCTGTTGTTGCCTGTGGCTTCGCCCACGACGAAGCAGAACGCGGCGCTACAGGCGGCTATGATGCCCAAGGTCTTGAGCACCTCCAGCTGGCTGGCGTCGAGCGTGGGACCCACGGCGAAATAGAGAATGGGGCAGACGACGATGGACAACACCAGCAGGGTGGCCATCAGGGGGATGTTCATTTTCTTCATAGAATGGGTTAATGGTGAATGATTAATGGTGAAGTGGGCGAATTACTAGAATTTATTTTTTTAACGGCGAATTATACGAATTGACTCGAATTATTATTACTGGCGAATTACTCGAATTTTTTTGTTTAGTTTTTTTTGTGGTTCAGAGTTATTTATGGTTTAGAGTGAATGTGTTAATGTGTTAATTCGGGAATTGGGGAATAAATTGCCTTCGGCGACGATGGCTGCGGTGCCACCGACGTAGACGGTGCCGTCGGGGGCGATGCGGGTGGCCACCACCGAGGGGCGCCCCATGACTTCGCCTTGGAGGAAAGCGAAATCGCCCTGTGGCGGGATGACACCGTTGACGGCCAGGTAGTGCGTCAGTGCGGCGTTGGCGGTTCCGGTGGCCGACTCCTCGGGGATGTCGTAGAGCGGTGCGAAGTCGCGGACATGGGCGGTAATGGGGAATGTGTTAACGTGGGAATGTGTTAATGCGTTAGTGGGGAGGGCGAAGACGTGGAAGCTGACGGCATCGAGCGCTTTGGAGACGGCGGCGACGGCCTCCATGTCGGGCTGCAGAGCGTTGAGGGTCTCTGCATCGGGAACGGAAATCATGATATCCTTGAGGCCGGCATAGGCAATCTGGACAGGCAAGACGAAATTCGAATTTTGAATTTTGAATTTTGAAAGGTTCAGTCCAAGGGCCTTGTATATCCCTTCTGTATCAGTGATGGTCTCGACGATGCGGGGCGTGGCCATCTGCATCATCACGCGGTCGCCGGCCTCTATCGTCAGGTCGCCGGCCAGCGTGTGGCAGAGACAGCGCCCGTCGGCCAGCCCGAGGCGGTGCAGCAAGGCGAAGGTGGCAATGGTGGCGTGGCCGCAGAGTTCCACTTCGGCCACTGGGGTGAAGAAACGCAGGTGGTATTCAGCCGTCGACAGTCGACGCACGAATGCCGTCTCGGAATAGCGCAGTTCCGCCGCCACCTGCAGCATCAGACCTTCGTCGGGGAATGGTGCGTTGCCCAGCAGCACCACACCGGCGGGGTTACCCCCGAAGGGGCGGTCGGTGAAAGCGTCGACAATATAATAGCGCATGGTTACTTCGCAGGTTCTTCGCTTCAAATATTTAAATCAGCGGTGCTCAGTTTCCCTGGCGGGGTTCCCATTTGCAGCGTACGGGCGACACTATGGCGCCCTCCTTCTTTAGGGCATCGAAGGCTTTGTCCACCTCTTTGCGGTCGGCGTTCAACATCTTGGTCACATCGCCTGCCGAGACAGGCTTGCCAGCTTGGCGCATGGCCTTCAATACTTGGTCTTTCATTATGATATTGTATTAAGGATTTGAAGTTGCAAAGATACAAAAAAATTGACATAAACGAATTAAATCGTATCTTTGCATCCCGAAATGAGATACCGCGCACTGCAACATGCCACATCCATATTACTGTTGGCCATATACTTGCCAACAGTAATCATGTCGTCGTTGCATGTGCACCACGATACCGTCGACACCCACGACGACTGTCTGAAATGCGTCGGACATTTCGAAAAACAACACCATCACCAACAAGACTGCCAGTATTGTAATTTCCTCAGCCTCGAATATTTCAGTCAGGCATCTGTGCAGTCGACTGTTCCACTCCACGCGACAGATTATTGTTCCGCAGACATTGCCACGAGAACTGAGATGTCACGCTACGGAGTGAGTCTGCTGCGGGCGCCGCCAGAGAGAATGCGTTAATGTGTCAATGCGTTAATGTGTTAATGCGTCAATGCGTTAATGCGTTAATGTGTTAATGTGTTGTTTTTCATTTTCAATTTTCACATTTAACTTACTCGGGGGTACGCCCCCTATGCATTATATTTATAAATCGCACAATGAAGAAGATAATCATTACAATAATATCCTTATTACCACTGATGGTTATGGCGCAAAGCCATCATGACACGGTACGTCTGCGCCAGGTAGTGGTCACCGCCACCCAGCATGCCACCACACGCAGCGAAGCCCCCAGTACGGTGGGTGTCATCGATGGCGGACAGATGGAGGCTGCGGGAGCCGTGAACCTCGGCCAGGCCTTGAACTTCAGCACCGGTCTGCGTGTAGAGAACACCTGCCAGAACTGCGGTGCCAACGAGGTGCGCATCAACGGTCTCGGTCAAGCCTATTCCCAAATACTCATCGACAGCCGTCCGGTGAACAGCGCCTTGGCTGGCGTCTACCTGCTTGACCAGCTTCCCACCGTCCTCATCGACCGCATCGAAGTGTTGCGTGGGGGAGGTTCGGCGCTCTACGGCAGCAATGCCATTGCCGGAGTCGTCAATGTCATCACCCGCGAGCCACGCAGCAACGGTGCTTCCGTGGGCAACACCACGCAGCTCATTGGCAACAAGGCTTGGGACTTCAGCAACTCGTTCAACGCCTCGGTGGTGAGTGACGACCGCCGGGCCGGCATTGCTGTCTTCGGCCACAACCGCAGCCGCCAACCCTACGACCATAACGGCGATGGATACTCTGAGGTGGGAAAACTGAAGGCACGCATGGTAGGCTTCCGTGGCTATCTGCGCACTTCCGACTTCACCAAACTCAACCTTGAATACCACAACATACACGACTTTCGACGCGGCGGCGACCTTTTCGACCTGCCGTCGCCCTTGGCGCACATCTCCGAAGGTGGCGAGCACGACATCCACAGTGCCAACATAAAGTGGGACTGGCTGCCCGCCAGTGGCATACGCCATGCCTCGCTCTTTGCCTCGATGCAGCATGTCGACCGTCAGAGCTACTATGGCGAACGCGAAGATGATGAACCCATAGGTACCGCCTATGGATACACGCAAGACCTCACGTTCAACTATGGGGCCCTCTACAGCCGTCATTTCGATACACTCTGGTTCCTCCCTGCCGAGTTGACCGCCGGCATTGAGCACACCCTCGACCGCATGCAGGACCATACAATTGACAACCCCGACACACTCTACCAGGCCATCGGCATCCTCAGCGCATATCTACAGAACGAGTGGAAAGACAGTCGTTGGAGCATCCTCGTCGGTGCACGTATGGACAAACACACCATGGTCGAAGCACCAGTCGTAAGTCCGCGCCTCAACCTGCGCTACGCGCCAAGCGACCACCTCACATTCCGTGCTGGCTATGCTTCTGGATTCCGAGCCCCGCAGGTCTATGACGAAGACCTCCATGTGGGTGCCGTCAACGGCGAGCTATACAAGATTACCAATGCTCCGGGCCTGCGCATGGAACGGTCGCACTCGCTTACCGGCTCTGCCAACTACTGCTTCCATCTCGGCAATCTTGAGGCGGACCTGCTCGTCGAGGGCTTCTATACCCGCATCAACGATGCTTTTGTCAACGAGCTGCTCTTCGACGACACCACAAGCGGATTCATGCACTACGAGCGTCGCAATGCCGACGGTGCTGAAGTGATGGGTCTTAACATAGAGATGACCGTCTCGCCAATAGAGGCCATACGTCTGCAGCTGGGTGGCACGTGGCAGCGCAGCCAGTATACCGGACAGGGCAAAGAATGGAGCGAAGGACAATATGAACGGCGTATGGAGCGAACCCCAGACTTCTACGCCTACCTCACTGGGGTCTACACACCGTTCAGGCGGCTACAGATCATCGCTACCGGCACCTTCACGGGCCCCATGCTGATATATCACCACGAAGTTGAAGAAGAAAATCCTGCAGGAAACAAGCATGAGCATGGCGAGGGGCATATACATAAAGAAACCACGCCGTCGTTCTTCGACCTCTCGCTCAAAGCAGCCTACAGCATCCCCTTCGGTGAAAGTTCCACGTTGGAACTGAATATCGGCATACAGAACATTTTCAACAGCTACCAGCGCGACTTCGACAGCGGTCCCGAACGTGACGCCAGCTACATCTATGGTCCAGCGCTACCCCGCACTGTTTTTGCCGGGGCCAAGATAGCGATATAAGCAGAGGCGTGCCGACAGCGGCACGCCTCTCTGATTTCGACATATCAGGGACAGTGAAGATTACTTGACAGGTGAGAACGGGCACTTCTTGCCGATGCACTGCTCGTTGATCTGGCTGCGGGAGCAGGTGACCTCTGGCTTTTCCATCTCCACACCGAGGTGTTCTTTCACGAAGTCGATGGCCGTAAGCACCGAGAGGTACGAGTCACGCTTGCAGCATCGAGGGCCGCCGTTCTCCGCCACCTGCTCCAGTGCGCGTGCGGTGCAGAGATTGCAGAGTCGCCAGGTGTCGGTTGAGAGAGGAGTGTTGCGGGTCGCTATAGACATAAAGATGCCCGTGCTGATGCTTGCGCCACAGGCGCCCATATATCCGCAGGCGCCGCCGGGCACCTGCTCGCCGCGTTCACGCATCTCGGCAAGGGCCTCTTCGAGGTCCAGCTTGGCGCTGTCGGGCAGGCAGTTATTGTAGGCCGTCAGCAATGCCACCCCTACCAGCACGTGGTGTGTGGGTCCATGCATAGGACAATCGGGTTGCGACATCAGCCGCTCCAGCACCTCTATGGGGTTCCGCGAGGTCTCCTCCATGCACAGCGCCACCACGGGGTCGACCGCTGATTCTGTAATGGCCTCAGCGGCGGGCATGCTCTCTTTTGGCGCCTCTTTGCACGACGTGGCCATCAGCGTCATCACAGCCGCCACAACGATAATTGTCAGTATTTTCTTCATTTTTCAAATGCTATTACGCTGCAAAGATACACCTTTTCTCTGGATTGAAGAAAATTATTTTGCCATATTCACCAAATAATGTATCTTTGCATCGTCATTCCAAAGAATCAAAAATGAGAAACAGAATCCTTTTTATAGCGTTTGCCGCATTATTGGCATTGTCTGGCTGCAGACAGAATTCTCCTGAGGGCAAATCCGCTTCGTTCGACTGGGATAATAACGACAAGATAGAATACGCTGTTGACTACACAGTCAACTTTACTGCCGACCACGATAGCACAATGCAATTGACGGCGACGACAAACTACGGCACCGCGAAGATTGTCCTGATTGAGTCGGAGAACCTGATAGGAGAAGATGGTAAACTGGTAAAGAACACCTTTATCATCCTTGAAGACGCTGTTCCTGCGGGCAAAAGCATAACCTTGCACCGTGGAGACCTGTCGTATACTGGTGGTAAACCAGAGTTTGTCCATAATCGAACCGTCGGCAGCGATGACTTGGTCGACATTAGAATCCTGGGCAGCGACGACTACACTTTATATTCCATCCGCGACAACATGTTCTTCGGCCCGAACTACGACGAGGAGAGCTTCACCATCGCCGGTGGCCATCGTTTCTCCATTATCCTGCCTGTCATGACCGAAGAGATGTTCCCCAAAGAAAAAGAGAGCCATACCATACAGATTGGCTTCGGTATTCACTAAAGATTCTTTTGCCAAACAAGAAAAGATTTGTATCTTTGCAAATAAAAATCAGATAACAATTACCTGATGTCAGACAGCATGACCATACAGAACAGCAATATTGTGCCGCTGGTTGACGACCTGCGGCAGATAATCAACCAAGCGCGCAACCGCGTGGCCGTCAATGTCAATGCCGAACTCACCCTGATGTATTGGCATATCGGCGAACGCATCAACCGAGAAGTGCTTGGTAACGAACGCGCCGAATACGGGAAACAAATTGTTGCGACAGTGTCGCAACAATTGCAGTTGGAGTTTGGCAGTAAGGGATTCGAACCCCGAACTATCCGCAGAATGATGCAATTCGCCACGATATTTCCTGATATAAATATTGTGACACCACTGGTGACACAATTGTCGTGGTCTCACTTCCTGATGGTTATGCCCATTAAGGATCCACTGGCACGTGAATTCTATCTGACCATGGCAGCTGCCGAGCATTGGAGCAAGCGCACCCTTGAAGCCAAGATTGACGGTATGCTCTACGAGCGTACCGCCATTGCGACGAAACCAGACGAACTGATCAAACGGGAGTTGTCGGAACTGCGGGAAAACAACGTTCTCA
>JAFXUY010000087.1 GCA_017524785.1 Bacteroidales bacterium
GGCTATAGAGGGGTCGGCGAAGATCTTGCGGGTTTCGTCGACAAGCTTCTGCTCCTCGGTGGTGTAGCCATCGGGCAGAAAGTCGCCGCCATGGGGGAAGAGGTTGCGGTGGATGGGGTAAGGGTAGGCCTGTTCGGCAGGCGTCTCGCCGCGTTCTTCGGCTTCTAGCTGGCGCACCGCCTTGATGCCGGTGCCGGTGATGCTCTGGTAGGTGGAGATGACGAGGCGGCGGATGCCGTATTCGCGTTCGAGGGCCGAGATGGCCAGCACCATCTGAATGGTGGAACAGTTTGGGTTGGCTATTATTATTGCGTGATTGCGTGATTGCGCGATTGCGTTGGTGGCTGCGTCGATGTTTATCTCGGGCACTACGAGCGGAATCTGCGGGTCTTTGCGCCAGGCAGAGCTGTTGTCTATCACCGTTGTGCCCACCTCGACGAAGCGTGGGGCATACAGCCTGGATGCAGCGGCGCCGGCCGAGAAGATGGCATATTGCGGACGGGCGGCAATGGCATCGTCGACGCTGACGACGGTCAGCGTACGGCCGGCAAAGTCAATCTCTTTGCCTACCGACTTTTCGGAGGCGGCAGGGATTATATCTTGGTCGCCGAATCCGCGTTCGGCGAGGACGGTGAGCATCTCGCGGCCAACAAGGCCTGTGGCTCCAATAACGGCGATTTTCATTGTTATCTGATAAGTGTTACTGCGCCTTTGACGACCTTTGTCACCTTGGGCTCGAATATGTTGGTGTAGCGGATGATGTAGACATAGGCGCCCTGTGGGCAGGGGTTGCCGTTGACGTCGTGTCCGTCCCATGTGCAGTCGACCCCCGAGCAGAAGTAGACCTGCTCGCCGAAGCGGTTGTAGATATACATTTCCTGTGTCAGGGTGCCCACGCTCACTGAGCCGAACTGGTTGTTGCCGTTGGGGTTGTCGGGCGTGAAGACATTAGGCATCCAGAAGAACTCCTTGTTGAGCGGCAGCACGATGTTGGTCGAGTCGACGCAGCCATAGGGGCTGTGTGCAATCAGCATTATGTCGGCCTCGTCGAGGTTGGCCGGAATGGTGTAGTAGGCCACCTCGGCGGTCTGTTCGGGGCCGGTGGGGAACACCCAGCGACGGCTGTCGCCACCGGTGCTGATGTCGGTGAGCACAGCGTCGAGGTGGTCCATGTCGAAGTGGTCCACGTCTGACGAAATCTTGGCCGTGAGGGGATAGATGGAGAGGTCGAGCCTGACCACCGAGTCGCAGTCGTATTTGTTTTTCAGCACGATGGTGTCGGCCAAGTATGTGGCTGTATTGGTTGTAGTATATGTCTTCCCGTTAATCCATGTCACTGGTTTGCAGTCGATGATGGTGTCGATTGTGAGGCTGACGTCGAAAACCGTCAGGTGGAGGTGCACCACCGAGTCGCAACCGGGTTCCGACTGCAGGGTTACGGTGGGCGCGTTGGTAGTCTGCGTGTAGTATTGGTTGTTCAGATGCCAGTGGAACTTGTCGCCCAGGCAGATACCTTCGGTCTCGACCGTGTCGAAGTTGGGGAATATTCGAATCAGGAAGGTGTCGTAGTTGTTGCATCCGCTGGTGAACTCGACGAAGCATTGTATTCGTATGCTGTCTATCTTGTTCAGCGGCAGGGTGTCGCTACGCGGGTCGGGCAGCAGGGTCAGGTTGTCCTGCGACGGGTCGAGGTTGTACATCGACATTGGCAGCTCAATCGACTCGCCGTTCAATATGCGCGACACCGACCAAGCCTTGCGTTTGGGCGACAGCGTCGGCGGAATGACCAGCGACACGGTGGCGTTGTTCCCCTGGCAGATGTCGTGCCTGCGGCTGCTATCGTGCTCGGCAGGGTGCTTCAGCTGCATGTCGTTGGCGGTGTCGACACCGACAAAAATTGTGTCGTGCAGGTGATACCAGTCGCCGTTGGCATTCTTGAAGCTCAGACGCAGCACATATTTCGACGGGCACGTCGGGCTCACATAAGCCTTCGTCAATGTCGGGTGTTCGGGGTCGTAGTCGGGCAGGTTCATGTTGTCGTGCATCGGCGTGTAGTAGCCGTTTGTGTCGTTGGGGTTCTGGGTCAGCGGCACCGAGTCCTGTGCCCGCCCGTCGTCGAAGATGCGATACCACTGGTACGACTTGTCGGTGCGTCCTTGCGGAGTGAAGCGGAAGGCTATGTTGTTGTGCGCCGAGGTAGTATGGTTGAAGCCTGCGGGGAAAAAGCTTGCCGGCGAGTTCGGAGCCACATAGTGGTTCGAAGCTCCGAGGGGGCCTATCGCCTGGGTCTGGCCAGTGGCATTGACAATGCCCACAATACCGCGAAGGCCGTTCCACGAGTTGTCGACGTCGAGCATGCGTTGTTTGATGTGCACCTCGATTATGTTCGAGCCCTCGTAGCATACTATCTGGTACGTACAACGGTGGTTCGCAGGGCCGTTGTTGCTGGCGTTGTAGGTCGCCACATCGTTCCAGTTGGCGATAATCTTGCGGCAGGGCCACTGCCCCTGAATTCCGTACCATATGCCCTGATATAGCGGTGCGGCGTTGTTAGTATAGGATGGAATCGGGTGCGTGTCCTCATAGATGCCGAAGATGGCGTCGTTCAGGTGTTCGCCCGACCGTTGCCAAGGTAATGTCTGGGTTGCACTCATCGACCACGGGCAGCCTTGGCCCGCCGCTGTGGCGTCGAAGGTCACCATCCCGTTGCTGCCCACCACGAACCCCGTCTTCTGGATTCCGAAGAAGTAGAAAGGGTAGGGAATGTTCGTCACCGAGCCGCAGAAGATGTCGTCCGATGTGATGGGAAGCAGCGTGCCTCCGTGGAACGACGTGTCGGCCGGATTGTATGGAACCTGCTCCACCGTGTATGTCCCGTTGAAGTACTGCACCGGAATGTATGGCTCCGCGCTCAACTCCAGCGTGTGGTTGTTGCAGTCCACCACCGTGTCCCACCCGCGGTTGCGGTAGTTGATGTTCTGGTGGTAGTACGCATCGTCGTGCTCTATTATGTAGTCCGGCTTCTGCTCGATTTTCACCTCCGGACACGGACTCACCACCTCCTGTGCGGTCGCTCCACCCATTCCAATGGCCATCGTGGCCAATAGCAAAGTTTTCTTATAATTCATTTCCTTCTTTGGTTTTTCTCTTTCCGTTCACCTCACCAGCGTCACCGACCCCTTGCGGGTCACCGTCTGGTCGGGTTTGTATCTGTTTGTGTATCTTATCACGTATACATAGGCATCCTGCCGGCAAGGCTGGCCGTTGCGGTCGCGGCCGTCCCATGCGCAGTCCAGCCCCTCGCAGTGGTACACCAGCATCCCGTACCGGTTGTAGATATACATCTCCTGCGTCAGCGTGCCCGTGCTCACCGGCGCGAACAGCGCGTTGCCCGACGGGTCGTCGGGCGTGAAAATATTCGGCACCCAGAATGTCTCGCGGTTGAATGGTATGACAATCGTCGCTGTGTCCGAACAGCCGTATGGACTGTACGCCACCAGCCTTATCCTCGCCTCGTCCAGCGTCGCGGGGATATTGTAGTAGGCCACTCGCGCCGTCTGGTCAGGCCCTGTGGGGAACAGCCACCTCCGGCTGTCGTTTCCCGTGCTCACATCCGTAAGCATCGCCTCCGGGTGGTCGAAGTCGAACTGCTCAATGTCGCTCTCTATCCGCGGCTTCACAGGATACACCGACAAGTCGAGCCTCACCACCGAGTCGCAACCCCAGCGGTTCACCAGCCTCACCGTGTCGCCCTCCGCCGTCGCCGCATTGCTTGTATAGTAAGTCTTCCCGTTTATCCAGCGCAGCGGCTTGCACTCCACCCGTGTGTCCACGTTGATGCTGTTGTCGTACACCGTCAGGTGCAGGTGCACCACCGAGTCGCACCCGGGCTCCGACTGCAGCCTCGCCACAGCCCCCGTAGTGCTCTCCCTGTAAGTCTGCCCGTTCGCGCCCCACGTGAAACTCTCCCCGGCGCAGATGCCCGCCACCTCCGTTGTGTCGAAGTTCGGGAACACTCGCAGCAGGAAAGTGTCATAATTCGTGCATCCGTTCGTGAAATCCACCGTCGCCGTCACCACCAGCGAGTCAATCTTGTTCTCCGGCAGCGTGTCAGTCCGCGTGTCCGGGTGCACCGTGATGTTCCTCAACCCTGCGTCCAGGCCGTACATCGACGTCGGCAGCTCCACCTCGCGCCCGTTCATAATGCGCTTCACACCCCATCCTATCGTCCTAGCCGCCACCTCGTCGCCTATCGCCAGCGACAGGGTGGTGCTCCTACCCTCGCACACATTCCGCTGCCGGCTGCTGTCAGGCTCCGCCACGTGGTGAATTCCCATCCCGTTACCCATGTCCACACCTATCGTAATCGTGTCGAACAAGTGATACCAGTCGTTGTTAGCATTCTTGAAACTCAGTCGCAGCACATACCTCGACGGGCACGTAGGGCTTACATAAGCCTTCGTCAGCGTCGGGTGCAGCGAGTCGGCACTGTTCATCGGCAGGTAATACCCGTTCGTGTCGTTCGGATTCTGCGTCAGCGCCACCGAATCCTGAACCCTCCCGTCGTCGAAAATCCTATACCACAGATACGTCTTCGGCGTCGTACCCTGCGGAGTGAAGCGGAACGCACGGTTCTCCATCTCCGTGTTGAACGTGTTCAGCCCCTGCGGATAAAACGCCGCCGGCGACCCGGCCGCAACATACCTGTTCGGGTCGTTCATCCCCGTCCCAGGCGTTTGCGGCATCCCCGTCGCGTTCTGTATGCCTATAATCCCCACGCCGTTCTGCCAGTCAGTGTTCACTCCCCTCCGCTTCACGTGCACCTCCACAATGTTCGAACCCTCGTAGCACACAATCTGGTACGTGCACCGGTTGTTCAGGTTCTGCCCGCCAGGGTATGTCGGTATTCCCTTCCACGAGCATATAATCTTCCGGCACGGATACTCGTCCTGTATGCCGTAATAAATCCCCTGCGTCCCCGTCAGGTACGATCCCAGCGGATGCGTGTCCTCATACACCCCGTAAATCGCATCCCTCATCACATCCAGGTCCATCGGCGCACCCTGCGTACCCGCAGTCCACGGTATCGGCGCCGAATACTGCCACGGGCACTGCATCCCCGGGTCGTTCGCGCTCCCGTACACCGTGTGAATCCCCGTGCTGAACGACACCATCCCGTTCGCCCCCAGGCAGAACTGGCTCTTCTTGATGCCGAAAAAATAAAAATTGAACGGAATCTGCGTCAGCACATTCGCAAAATTGTCGTCAGTCGAAATAGGCATCTGCGCCCCGCGCGCAAACGTCGCGTCTGGCGGATTGTACGGCACCTCCTCCACCACATACGTCCCGTTGAAATACTGCACCGGTATATACGGCTCCGACGTCAGCTCCAGCGTGTGGATATTGCACGACACCACAGTGTCCCATCCCCTCCGCCGGTACACATCGCTCCCTATATGGTCGTACTTCTGGTCTATCAACACCTCCGGACACGGACTAGTCACCGCCTGCGCGCTTGCGCGCGAAGTGATAATAACGGCGATTATTGTCGCTAATAGTCCTATTATGTTCCAGTTACGTGGCAATTGTCCCTCGCGTTTTAAACTACAAAAATACTAATTATTTTACTACTAGATGCAAAAAAACTCCTTTTGTTGTCGCCCCACGCAACTTTTAACTATTTTTAAATATCTCCCCCGCCAGCCATCAACCTCAATATGGCTAGTACATTTCTTCGGTGTTTCTTCGGTGTTTCTTCGGTATTTCTTCGGTCATCCACCGAAGAACAATCGAAGAACAATCGAAGAACAAACGAAGAACAGGGCTATTTGACAGGGGGCTAGTGTATGCCGCGGGCTGTGAGGGCGCGGTGGAAGGCGGCGGCGTTGCGGTTGTGCTCGGCGAGGGTGGCGGCGAAGCGGTGGGTGCCGTCCATCTTCTCGCTGGCACAGAAATAGAGGTAGTTGGATTCTAAATCTTCGCCGGCGATGACGGCATCGATGGTGGCCTTGGAGGGCAGGCAGATGGGAGCCGGCGGGAGGCCGGCGTGAAGATATGTGTTGAAGGGGCTGTCTGTGGAAAGGTGTTTGTTCATAATGCGACGCAGTGTGAAGTCGCCGACGGCGTACTTCACCGTGGGGTCGGCCTGCAGGGGCATGCCGCGGTCCAGCCGGTTCCAATAGACACTGGCTATTCTGGGCTTCTCCGGCCCGTAGTTGGTCTCCTCCTCGACGATGGAGGCGATGATGATTGCGGCAAGCCGTGTGTCGGGGATGAAGTCGCTCATCGACAGCAGTTCAAAGCGCCGCTCGCCATTCGCTCCAACTTTTTCCTGCCAGAATTTCTCATATTCGCGTTCCATCCGCTGCATGAACTGCTCCGGAGTGACGGTCCAGTAGAACTCGTAGGTGTCGGGGAGTATGAGGTGGAAACTGTCGAGCGGAATGTCGAAGTCGTTGTGCATCAGCTTGCCGTTGAGGTATTCGTCGAGCTGCTGCGGGGTGCGGAATTTGCCGATGGTGAGACGTATGGGGTCCTGCTGGCCGCGGTATAGCTTTTGAACAAGGTCTATGTATTTCATGTCGGGCTTCATCAGGTAGTGGCCGGGGCTCAGTCGCTTGTCGAGCCCGCGTGCTTTGGCCATGAGGCGGAACACCGTGGGGTGCTCGATGTAGAGCTCCTTCTGCTGCCGCTCCATTAGGGTGTCGAATGTCTCGCCATCGGCGATATATATCGGGTAGGCAGTCTCATTGGCGGTGCGCAGTGTGACCATCCTGATGCAGGCCAGTACGCCAATGGCGACCATGATAGAAAGTAGTATTATGAGGCTTTTTTTGTTCAGTTTCATTAGATTAATTTTTGCATGCGTATGTTGTCGACGAAGTGGCTGTCGTATTCGAGCCACTCCTTGAAATGGCCGCAATGGGTGTAGCCCGCCTTCTTGAACAATGCCAGCGAAGCTGTATTAGGGGCTGCTATGTCGGCGTAGAGGGAGTGAAGCCTGTAGGTTTCCGAAGCCGTCTGCTGCAAGGCGTGGAGCATTGCCAGCCCGTAGCCCTGACGGCGATACTCTTTGGCCACCATGATGCCCACGGCGGCGCGACGGTTGAGTGGGTCGTAGGCGTAGAGGTCGACACAGCCGTAGGGCAACGCGTAGAGGCGCAGGCTGCCGCTAGAGAGCGACGCGCCCTCTTCGGCAATCAGTGTTATCAGCTTATCTTCCCCCATAACATTTTGTTTTTCGAATGTTCGATGTGCCGTTGCAGCAGTGGGAAACGTGACAGGGTGGGGTCGGCGGCGAGGATGTCCTGCACGGTGTTGCGGGTGGCAGCGACGAGGGGTTCGTCGTCGACGATGGAGGCGAGCTTGAGGTCGAGCATGCCGCTCTGCTGGAGTCCTTGCATGTCGCCTGGGCCGCGGAGGCGGAGGTCGGCTTCGGCGATGAGGAATCCGTCGGTGGTGGAGCACATGGTGCGAATGCGCTCGAGCGACGAACCGGACAGGTTGTCCTTTGTCATGAGGATGCAATAGCTCTGCTCTGCACCTCGACCGACGCGGCCGCGCAGCTGGTGCAGCTGACTGAGGCCGAAGCGCTCGGCGTTCTCGATTACCATCACCGTGGCGTTGGGCACGTCGACGCCGACTTCGATGACCGTGGTGGCCACCATGATATGCGTCTTGCCCTCCTTGAAGCGCCGCATCTCGAAGTCTTTTTCCTCGGCCGACAGTTGGCCGTGGACCATCGAGGTGGCATATTGCGGCCGCGGAAAGTAGCTTTGCACCATCTCGAGGCCGTCCTCGAGGTCGCGGATGTCGAGCTTCTCGCTTTCGTGAATCAGGGGATATACGATATACACCTGCCTGCCGGCATCGATCTGCTGCTTGAGGAAGTGGAACACCAGGGGGCGGCGGGGTTCGGTGCGGTGGAAGGTGCGCACGGGGTGGCGTCCCGGCGGCAGCTCGTCGATGACGGAGCAGTCGAGGTCGCCGTAGACGGTCATTGCCAGCGTGCGCGGTATGGGGGTGGCGGTCATCACCAATACATGTGGCGGCGGTACCGACTTGTTCCACAGCTTGCTGCGCTGCTCGACGCCGAAGCGGTGCTGCTCGTCGATGACCACAAGGCCGAGGTCGGCAAACAGCACGTCGTCCTCGATTAGTGCATGGGTGCCTATGACTATCTTGGTCTCGCCGCTGGCGATGCGTGCCTTCATCTTTTTCTTCTCGGCGGCCCGCACGCTGCCTATCAACAGCTCCACGCCTATGTCCATGCCCTCGAGCATGCGGAGGAAGGTGTTGTAGTGCTGTGTGGCAAGGATTTCGGTAGGTGCCATCAGGGCTGCTTGGCTGCCGTTGTCGAGGGCTATGAGCATGCACATGAGGGCCACGAGGGTCTTGCCGCTGCCCACATCGCCCTGCAGCAGCCGGTTCATCTGGTGGCCCGAGCGCATATCCTCGCGCACTTCGCGAATCACACGCTTCTGGGCTCCTGTGAGAGGGAAGGGGAGATGCTCGTTGTAGAAGCTGTTGAAGAGGTTGCCCACATGGCCGAAGATGCGCCCTTCGGAATGTTGCTGGCGCACGGTGCGGCTGTATTGGTAGTCGAGTTGCATGAAGAAAAGCTCCTCGAACTTCAGGCGTGTGCGAGCTGCGTCGAGCTGCGCCAAGCTGTCGGGATAGTGTATGGCCTTGAGGGCTTCGTGGCGCGACAGCAGATGGTATTGCGACAGAACCTCCTGGGGCAGAGTCTCCTCGATGCCTGCAATGCAGCCCACGAGTGTCTCGGTGAGACGGGCCATGGCGCGGGTTCCCAGACCGCTGCTTTTCATCTTCTCCGTGGTGCTGTACACCGGGAGATAGGGCTGTCGGCTGCTGTCGGAAGCCATGTCGGTTTCCAACTCGGGATGGGTCATCTGCCACTGGCCGTTGAAGACCGTCGGCCGCCCCATGATGATGTATTTCACATTTGGCTTCAGCTTGTCGCGCACCCATTTGGTGCCTTGGAACCAAACGAGTTGCAGCGAGCCGGTGCCGTCGCTGAAGTCTACGGTGAGCCGTTCGCGGTATTTGCCGATGCTTGCGGTCTGCATGTTGCTCACCGTTCCACGCAGCACCACATAGCCGCTGTCCTCGTTGAGGGTGGCTATTGTGCTCTGTTGCGAGCGGTCGATATGACGGAAGGGAAAGTATTCCAGCAGGTCGCCGACAGTGTGTATGCCAAGTTCGGCGGCCAGCACTTTGGCGCGCGACGGGCCTACGCCCTTGAGGTATACTATGTCGTCGCCGGAGAACATAGGCTACTGTGTGGCGGAATGACTGAGTTTTTCGCGTTCCAGGGTGCTGCTAATTTTGATATGGTCGGCGTCGGCCATCACCAAGAGGGTTTCGATCGAGGGGTCTTGCTGGCGGTTGACGCTGGCCACCAGCTGCTCGTACTCGAAGTCGGCGGCGGTGCGTATGCCGCGGATGATGCATTTGGCTCCGACTTGGTGACACAGGTCGATGGTCATTCCGCTGTAGGACAGCACTTCCACCGACGGACAGTCTTTCATTGCTTCGCGAATGCGTTGCTTGCGTTCTTCGGGGCTGAACATACAATGCTTCTCGGAGTTAACACCCACAGCCACCACCACCTTGTCGAACAACGGCAGCACGCGGCGCAGTATGGCCTCGTGCCCGCTGGTGAATGGGTCGAAAGAGCCTGGGAAAAGAGCTAGAACTGCCATATCAGTCGTATTGCTATGCTGTTGTTGTAGCAGTTGTTGATATGCGGCACCCAGCGTTCCACCACATTGCCCTCGCTGTCGTATTCGTAGCCAGAATAGGCCATAAAGTGCCAGTCGCGCTTAACTGCCAGGATGGAGTACTGCCATCGCAGGTCGAGTTGCAGTCCGCGCCAGATGGTGAAGCGGGCGTCGAGCACTACCATCAGGTCGTTGGGCAGGAATTCCTTGTCGTTGGTATCGGGCACGAAGAAGGCTGGATTGAAGCCTATCTCGCCCTGTGGTTGCCGCACCAGACGGCCATAGCTGACACCGGCGCCGAAGAGCATGCCTCCGTGGCGGTCCTGCCAGTGTAGCAGCAGTGGTATCTCAATATAGTTTGAGCGCACGTCGAGTCGGTATAAGTAGTATCGGGTGTCGGCGGTGCTGCGGGCGCCGCGCTGGCTGAAGAGGGCTTCGATGCTCATGCCCCAACGGTTGTTGTTGCTGAGCGATACCAGGGCTCCCACACCACCGGTGTAGCCTATCTGCTTGAAACCTTTCAGTTCGTCGCCTTCTATCTGGCTCACGGTCATGCCCGAGGTGACGAAGGCGTGGATGCGCTGTTGTGCGGCGGCTGTCAGCGACAGCAGCAGTAATATTATGATGGTGGCGTGTTTCATAGGTTGTTCCAGTTGTGTATCAGGATGGTGAAGTCGGTACCGATGCGGTAGTGGCGCATGTAGCGCAGCAGCAGGCGCTGTTGCAGTTCGGGCGATGCCGAGGGCAGCAAGTCGGACGGAGAGAATACTCCGCGGTGGCCAGTGTAGCCCACCCAAGTCTTGCTGCCAGCCAGCACGGCCAGACAGTGGCCGAAGTAGGTGCCCTTGCGCCGTTGAGGCCAGAACAATACGGGGGAGAGAACAAGTGCCGTCAGCGAGGCGACGATGTCGAAGGTGCGCTTTATGCGGCGGCTGGCATCGGTGCTTATCGTGTCGAGGTTGGCAATGTAGAGGTCGTCGGGCGAGAGGATGGTCTCGCTGCCGATGATATAGTCGCCTTCCGAGGGTGCTATTTTGTATTCCACTCCGGTGGTACGCAGTGTGCTCATAAGCTCTATTATGCGGCCAAGGTCGATATCGTGCCCGCAGAATATCACCTCGTCGGCATGTTCGATGCGGATGAGGTCTTGCAGGTGGCGTGGTGAGCTGTCGCTGGTGGCTGTCAGCCGTTCGGCCGGCATGCCTAGAGAAGCGTAAAGGGCTGTGATGCGTGTCGTTTCGGCCGGCTCGCCGACAACGATGGCTGTCCCTCGCGTGTGTGCGCGCAGGGCGTATCCTTTTATTTTAGCCAGGCTTAACGTCACACGTATCAGCAGTGTGGATGCAAGTGTCCATGCAGCTCCTATCAGCAGCAGCATGCGAGAGTAGCGTTGGCTTTCGTCGAGCAGCGAGTAGAATGCCAGCAGCAGAAGCAATCCTATGCCCATGCCGCGCACTATGCGGCCCAGGTGCACCGGTCGGTCGTAGCCGCCTCCCAGCCAGCTGCTGCACATCAGGATAAGGATGTAGAGCGGTATCACCAACAATGTGTATTCGGCAGGATAGTAGTCGGCACCCACGCCTTTGTACATCTCCCACAGGTGTTTCAGCACTAGCCATCCGCCGTAGGCAATGCCGAAGTCGAGTGCCGGTACCGCCAGTCGGCCAACAATGCGTTGCAGCCATGCTGCCGCTGCCCGCAGCCATATTGCCACGTGGAGCAGCAGGTTGAACATGCGCGCTCCGCTGCCGCTGAAGTATTTGCGCACGAAGATAGACATGGCGTTGTAGAAGGTGTAGACATAGTTCATCGAGCCCTTCTTGGTGCTTTCGCCCTTGTAGTGGACGATGCGCGTCTCGGGCAGGTAGTAGTTCTTCCAACCTGCCAGCCGTATGCGCCACGAGAAGTCTATGTCCTCGCCATACATGAAGTAGCTCTCGTCAAGTCCGCCGATCTTCTCGTATACCTCGCGGCGGAACATCAGGAAGGCTCCGGGCATGATTTCTATCTCGTTCACCTCGTCGTCCGGCAGGTGCCCCATATAGTATGCCGCCACGCGGCGCGAACGGGGGAAGAGGTGTATCAGGCCCGATATTTTGTAGAACGACGCTTCCGGAGTGGGAAAACCGCGTTTGCTTTCCTTGAGGAAACGTCCGCGGCCGTCGACCATCTTCACCGTCAGCCCGCCGCAGTCGCTGTGTGCGGCCATGAAGTCTGCGCAGCGCACCAGGGTGTCGCGCTCCACGATGGTGTCGGGGTTCAGAAGAAGAAGGCACTCGCCCGTTGCGCGGGCAAGTGCCTGATTGTTCGCGCGGGCAAAGCCCACGTTCTCTTTGTTGGCAATAACGTGTACTTCCGGAAAGTCGTGCTCCACCATCTCCACGCTGCCGTCCACCGAGTCGTTGTCCACCACCCACACGTCCACTTCCAGTTCGCAGCCGTCTCCGAGCCTTCTCTCCGACCCATAGACCGACGCCAGGCACTGCTTGAGGAAGTACTTGACGTTGTAGTTTACTATTACAATGCTTAAAAGCATCTACTTCTTCTTCGATTTTCTCTTTCCGGCGTTTTCGATAATCTTCAGCGCTTCCTCCAGCGTCAGCTTCAGCGGGTCGATGTCCTTTGCCAACCTGAAGTTCTCGCCGCGGTATGTCAGGTACGGTCCGAAGCGGCCGATGTTCGACATCACGACTTCGCCCTCGTTTACGCCAATCTCGTGGGGGTAGAGCTTCTTCATCTCCTCCTTCTTCTCTTCGGCCGTGCGCTTGGTCTTGATAATCTCTATGGCGCGGTCCAGCTGCACTTCGTATGGGTCGTCGTTCTTGCCCAGCGAGTAGAACTTGTTGTTGTGGCGCACGTATGGGCCGAATTTGCCTATGCTTACAGCCACATCTTTGTCCTCGAACATGCCTAGGGTGCGCGGCAGCGCGAACAGGCCCAGTGCCTCCTCGAGGGTTATCGTCTCTATGCTCTGGCCCTTCTTCATGCTGGCAAACAGGGGCTTCTCGTCGCTGTTCGTCTCGCCAATCTGCACCAAGGTGCCGAAGCGGCCTATCTTGGCATAGACATTCTTGCCGCTCTTCGGGTCCGTGCCCAGCAGGCGGCTCCCCGTCGTGCGCTGGCTTGTCTGCTGCGTCTGGCGTATGTTCTTGTGGAACGGCACGTAGAATTTGTCAATCACCTTGCGCCATTCCTTCCTGCCGGCGGCAATTTCGTCAAAATCCTTCTCCACCGTGGCCGTGAAGTTGTAATCCATTATGTTCGTGAAGTGGTCCATCAGGAAATTGTTCACCACGCATCCAATGTCCGTGGGGAACAGTTTGCCCTTCTCCGCGAAGCCCTTCTCCGTGACAATCTGGCGCTTTATCTGGTTGCCCTTCAGGTTCAGCACCGTGCATTCCTTCGGCTCCGCCTCGCGGTCCTCCTTTATGATGTATTCGCGCTTCAGTATCGTGCTTATCGTCGGTGCGTAAGTCGACGGTCGGTCTATGCCCAGGTCCTCCAGCTTCTTCACCAGGCTGGCCTCCGTATAGCGCGACGGGTGCTGGGTCCAGTGCTCCGTGGCGTCGCAGTTCTCCATGGTCAGCAGCGTCCCCTCCGGCAGGCGGGGCAACATGCGCTCCGTCTGCTCCTCGTCCTCGTCGTCCGTGCTCTCCATGTACACCTTCAGGAAGCCGTCGAACTTCACCTGCTCGCCCGAGCATTGGAACACCGCATCCGCGCCGCTGGCGCTAATCTCAATCTCCGTCTTCTCCAGCTCCGCGTCGGCCATCTGGCTGGCCACCGTGCGCTTCCATATCAGCTCGTACAGCCTGCGCTGCGCGCTCTCGCTGTTGATGCTCTGCCGCGTCAGGTCCGTCGGCCTTATCGCCTCGTGCGCCTCCTGCGCCCCCTTCGTCTTTGTCTGGTAGCGGCGCATCTTGTGATACTCCGCACCGTACTGTGCTGTAATCTCCCTCTTCGCCATCCCGAGAGCCAGTTCGCTCAGGTTCACGCTGTCCGTACGCATATAGGTGATATATCCGCTCTCATACAGCTGCTGCGCCACCTGCATCGTGCGTGCAACGCTGAAACCCAGCTTGCGGCTCGCCTCCTGCTGCAGCGTGCTCGTCGTGAACGGCGGCGCCGGCGTGCGCCGTGCAGGCTTCGTCTCTATGCGGCTGATCTTGAACGAAGCGCCGACGAGGCTCTTCAGCACCCCCTCCGCCTCCGCCTCCGTGTCGAAATGGCGGCTCATCTCGGCAGAGATAACCTTCGCCCCGTCCACCGGCCGGAACTGCGCCGTCACCCGGAAATAAGGCTTGCTCACAAAATTCTTCACCTCCTCCTCGCGCTCCACTATCAGGCGCACCGCCACGCTCTGCACCCTTCCCGCACTCAGTGCAGGCTTTATCTTGCTCCACAATATAGGGCTTATCTCGTAGCCCACCAGGCGGTCCAGCACACGGCGCGCCTGCTGCGCATCCACCAGGTTCATGTCTATCTGCCGCGGATTCTCAATGGCATGCAGTATCGCCGTCTTCGTAATCTCGTTGAACACAATGCGCTGCGTCGTCTTCGGGTCTAGCTTCAACGTCTCCTGCAGGTGCCACGCAATCGCCTCCCCCTCGCGGTCCTCATCCGATGCCAGCCACACCTTGTCGGCGCTCTTCACGGCCTTCTGCAACTCGCTCACCAGGCTCCGCTTGTCGTCGCTTATTTGATACTGCGGCTCGTAGTCGCTGTCAACGTCGATGCTCATCTCCTTCTTTGCCAGGTCGCGGATGTGGCCGTAGCTCGACTTCACGGTGTAATCCTTGCCAAGGAACTTCTCAATCGTCTTCGCCTTGGCTGGCGACTCAACAATTACAAGATTCTTCATGATATATCAGATTTTTTTATTACTTGTCGCAACAATTATTCTCGTGGAATAACGTATATATATTATAATTATTGTATGTGCGCAAAAAAAAAGTTTCTGTAGCCCTCCGATGGGTGGCTGTTGGCTGGCTCATTTCTTCGGTATTTTGCTTCGCAAAATATCATATATGCACCGCAAGCAACAAATGCAAGCGCTGGTATTTCTTCGGTGTTTCTTCGGTGAATGACCGTAGAACAACTGTAGAACGACTGTAGAACAACTGAAGAACAGGGCTTGTTGGAGGCAGGGAAGGAACGTCTTTTGGGATTTTTTGATGTGTGGCAAAATAAATTGTTGCCGTTGGCGTTTATTGCATAGAAATGCAATAACAAATTACGGAGATGAAGATACATATTGTACAGCACGACATTCTCACGCTTAGGCCTGAGGATAATTTGGAATGGATGGAATGTGAACTGGAGTCGGAAGCGTCGAAGGAGGCGCTGTTGACGGTGTTCCCGGCCTGCACGGTGTGCGGAGCGCCGTTGTTTGCGGCTGCAGGCTATACGGATGTGCAGAAGAGGGCGCAAGCTGTGCTACAGGAGCTTGTGGCCCGGTCGGAGCACCGGGCTTTCCTGGTGGGCATGCCGCTGCAGATTCAGGACAAGGGCCTGTGCAACGCGATTGTGTTTGTGCAGAATTGTGCGATAAGGGGTGTTGTTACGAAGAAGTATCTGGCCCCCGACGAGCAGAAGTATTTTGTGCGGGGTGAGGGTGTGCAGGTGATTGAGTTCCACGACCAGAAGATAGCGATAGGTTTCTACGAGGACCTGAAGGAGTTGAGCAAGGGCTATGTGGAGCAGCCTGACATGGTGGTCTGCTGCGGATGCAACGTGTTCGACTACCAGAAGCCCTACCGCACGCGCTACCGCATGAGCAAGATTGTGGAGACGCTGGGGGCGAGCCTGGTGTATGTGAACCGCACAGGCGGCGAAGGACCGTATCTGTATGCGGGAGGGTCGCTGGCGATGAATGCCGCCGGCGGGGTGCTGATGCAGCTGCCATATTTCGAGGATGCGTGCCAGACGGTGGACATGCAGTTGATTGATACCGTGGTGGAGGACGAGAAGCCGGAGGCCGTGGAGCTTGTGTACAAGGCGTTGGTGTGCGGTTTGCGCGACTATTTCCGCAAGAATGGCTTGCAGAGAGCGGTGCTGGGCCTGAGTGGCGGCATAGATTCGGCGCTGGTGGCGACGCTGGCGGTGGACGCCCTTGGGCCGGAGAATGTGCACGGCCTGCTGATGCCCAGCCAGTACTCGACGGACCATTCGGTGAAGGACGCGGAAGAGTTGGCGCACAATCTGGGCATGGACTACGACATTGTGCCCATCCGTCCGGTGTTCGACGCTTTCCGTGCGGCGATGAAACCGGTGTTCGGCGAGCGGGCCGAGGATGTGACGGAGGAAAACATGCAGGCGCGTGTGCGCGGAACAATGGTTATGAGCTATGCCAACAAGTTCGGGGCATTGGCGCTGAACACGACGAACCGCTCGGAGGCTGCGATGGGCTACGGGACGCTGTATGGCGACAGCTGCGGGGCTCTGGCGGTGATAGGCGACCTGTACAAGACGGAGGTGTACCAGTTGAGCGAATGGATTAACCGAGGTGGGCGAGGTGTCGGCTCTGCCGACAACCCGCCCAACCGCATACCGGAGAACAGCATCAAGAAGGCTCCCAGCGCCGAACTGCGCCCGGGGCAGAAGGACAGCGACTCGCTGCCAGACTACAGCGTGCTGGACAGCATTTTGAACCTATACCTGGACGAAGGGATGTGCGAGGACGAGATTGTGGAGGAGGGCTATGACCGCGAGGTGGTGAAGAGCACCATCCTTAAGGTGAAGCGCAACGAGTGGAAGCGGCTTCAGTTTGCCCCACAGCTGAAGGTGAGTCCGGTGAGCTTCGGACTGGACCGCCGGTGGCCGATAAGCTAGTTAAGAGTGAAGAGTGAAGAATGAGGAATGAGCGGATAGAGCTGGCGCGGAGGTATGTGGAAGAGACTGGCGTGAGCCTGTTCTTGACGGGCAAGGCCGGAACCGGGAAGACGACATTCCTGCGCGAGGTGGACGCCAACTGCAAGAAGCGCCACGTGGTGGTTGCGCCTACGGGTGTGGCCGCCGTGAATGCCGGTGGCGTCACGATACACAGCTTTTTCCAGCTGCCATTTTCGCCGTATCTGCCCGATATAAAGGAGCTGGTGACCGAATACCAGATGCCTGAAGAGCAGCGGAGGATGAACAAGACGAAGCTCGATATAATCCGCAGCCTTGAGCTGTTGATAATAGACGAGGTTTCGATGGTGCGGGCCGACCTGCTCGACGCGATAGACATGACCCTGCGGCGCTATCGGCGCAGCAGCAGGCCCTTCGGCGGTGTGCAGCTGCTGATGATAGGCGACGTGCACCAGCTGCCGCCCGTGGTTGCCGAGGGCGAGCGGGCTTTCGTGGAACGGGTGTATCCGTCGCCCTTCTTTTTCAATAGCAAGGCCTTGCAGAGGCTGTCGTATGTGACCATAGAACTGACTCAGGTGTACAGGCAGCAGGATGAGGATTTCGTGACGCTGCTGAACCGGGTGCGCAACAACCAGCTGGATGCCGATACGCTTGCCGCGTTGAACAGGAGGGTCGACAATCGGGCAATCGGGCAAACAAACGCTGTCGGCAGTGCCGACGGCTTGCCGCAAGCGGTAGTGCTGACGACCCACAACAGGCAGGCCGATGCGATAAACAACGGGCACATGGCCGCATTGGTGGGCGAAAGCCGCAAGTTCGAGGCCAGGGTGGAAGGGACATATCCCGAGAGCATGATGGCGGTTGACCGGCTGATGGAGTTGAAGGTGGGGGAGAGGGTGATGTTCGTGAAGAACGACAGCACGGGCGCGCAACGCTACTACAACGGGAAGTTGGGGACGGTGGACGGGTTTGTGACCGACGAGAAAGGCGGTAGCGCCATCGGGGTGAATACCGACGACGGCGAATATGTGGAGGTTGGGCTTGAGCGCTGGGACAACATGACGTATGTTGTGGGCAGAGACAACGAGATAAAGCAGGAAACCATAGGGTCGTTCTATCAGTTCCCGCTGCGGCCGGCATGGGCAGTGACGATACACAAGGCCCAGGGGCTGACCTTTGACAGGGTGGAGGTGAATGCCGCCGACGCCTTTGCTTACGGACAAGTTTATGTAGCCTTGAGCCGTTGCCGTTCGCTCGAAGGGCTCACATTGACCACACCCCTCACGCAGAGCGTGGCTTTTGCCGACAGAGAGGTGGAGGAGTTTATAGACCGCCAGCCGACATTCGAGCAGGCCGCCGCCGCCGCGCAGCAATACGAGGCGCAGTACTATATGGAACAGTTGACCGACCTGTACTCGATGGAGGCACTGGCGGTAGACACCGGACGTGTGGCGGACGTATATGCCCGTCTGCGTGCAATATATCCGCAATACGAAGAGAAGATGCGCGCAATGCGGCAGACGATGGAGGACCTTGCATCGGTGGGCGAACGCTTCCGCAACCAGCTTATGCATCTGTCGGCAGAACAGCATGCCGACCGCATAGCAAAAGCGTCGGCCTACTTCAGCGAGCAGCTGTCGGCCTTCCAAGCAGCGCTCTCGGTGTTGCTCGAGGTGGAGGTGGACAACAAGGAAAATGCACGGCTGCTGAAAGAGGCTGGAGATGCGTTGAAGGAACGTCTGGGAGAGAAGCTGGCGTGCATGCGCGCTGTCAGGGACAACGGATTCAGCGTTAGAACTGTGCAAAAGGCCAAGGTGGACACCCTGCTTGGCCCAACCACCAAGACCAAACGTGGCAAGCCGGCAAAAAGGGAGGGCTCGGCGCCGAAACTCGACGACGACGACCGCAACGCCCTGGTGCAGATGTTGCGCCAATGGCGCAAAGAGAAGTCGGAGGAGTCCGGACTGCCCATCTTCATGGTGCTTCAGCAGAAATCGTTGATGGGAATCGTGACCACACTGCCACAGTCGGAACGCGAGTTGCTGGCCGTGGAGGGAGTGGGCAAGGGAAAGGTGGCACTCTATGGTAAAGAGATACTCGGAATAGTGGCCGACTTCTGCGAGATATATGGTGTGCGGCGATGAATTTTCAAAGCCGGGCACAATAAATGAACGAAGATGTCGTTTAAATTAATGTTAATATTTTAAAATAATAAATAAGGGGCGATGTATATGAAAAGAATTGTAGTGATGGCAATGGCACTTTGCTTGTCGGCATTGGTGCCGGCAAAGGCTCAGATGCAGGCATTGTTCGGCTATTCGACGTTCTATCTGCCGGAGCAGGACAAGCCTTACATGGAGACCTATTTGCAGTTCGATGCATGGACGATGCAGTTTGTGCAGCAGCCAGATGGCGTGTACCGCGCAACGGTTGAAGTGACTCTGGTGGTGCGCCAGGGGGACTCGGTGTGCGTGTTGAAGAAATACGATTTGAACAGCCCCACGGTGGGTTCGCTCGACGAGATGGACTTCAGTTTCATCGACGTTCAGCGCTTCTCGCTGGGGAATGGAGTGTACAATCTCGAGCTGTCGCTTCGCGACAAGGGGACGGAAGCTCCTGCGGCGATGGTGAACGAGAAGGTGGTGGTGAGCTACGACCGCGAGCACCCTGTAATCTCCAGCCTACAGCCCATGTCGGAGGTGACGCCCACCGTGAAGCAGAACATCCTGTCGCGCGGCGGATATGACATGGAGCCTTATATAAGCGACTTCTACCCGCAGCAGGTGGAGGAGATGAAGTTCTATTTCGAGGTGTACAACATCGACAAGGAGTTGGGTCACAAACCTTTTGTCGTTATGGCATATATCGAACAGTATGAGACTGGTACACGATATGAGGATATGCAGTTTGTGACTCGCAAGAACAGCTCAAGCCTAGTGCCGGTGTACGGCAGTATCGACATGTCCAATCTGCCTTCTGGCAACTATAACCTTGTGGTGGAGCTACGCAACCGCGACAATCAAACTATGCTGTACAAAAAGATAACCTTCTACCGTTCGAATCCCGGCGTGAAGGGACAAGGGTTGAGCGACTTTGCAACCACTTTTGCCGGCAAGTATACCGACGAGGAGCAGCTCAATACCTATATTGACGCTCTGTGGGCAGTGGCTTCTGACGTGGAACGCAGTGTGTCGAAAGATATCATTCGCCGCCCCGGACTGGAAGAGAAGCAGGCTTTCCTCTATCGCTTCTGGATGGCCCGCAACGCATTGAACCCCGAAGCCGAGTGGCTGAAGTACAAGGAAAGAGTTGATTATGTTCAGGAGCATTTCAGCTATCCCCGCACTCCAGGCATACATACCGACCGTGGACGTGTGTACCTGCAGTACGGGCCGCCAGACTTCATCCGTGACGAGAAGAACTATGTGTCGGCCAACCGCATAGGCGAAGGCAACACCCACGCAACGGATATTGCCAACAGCACCGTGCAAACCACACAGCCGTATGTGCCGGAGGGTATGTATCAAGGAAATTCACAGGGCCATATCTACTATCTGCCGTATCAGCTGTGGCGTTATAATAAGCTCGACACCGACGACCCCAACCGAGTTTTCCTTTTCTGGGACGAGCATCGGTCGGGCTACTATACTCTGCTGAACAGCAACGCCCGCGGCGAGGTACAGGATCCCATGTGGGAACGCCGGCTTTCGCGTCAGCAGCTTGGCGAGAATGTGCTAGGCGAAGTGGGTGAACAGTTTCGTCGAGGATATTGATGTATTTGCTGGCCGACATAGTATATGTGATTGTCTATTACCTTGTTGGCTACCGCCGCAAGGTGACGAGGTCGAACCTTGCCGCCTCGTTTCCCGAGAAGAGCGAACGGGAGCGTCGCACGATAGAGCGCCGCTACTACCGCCACTTGGCCGATATAGCGGTGGAGTTTGTACACAACCTTTTTGCTACGCCACCGGCAATAAAGCGCCGCTACCGTTTCGTAAACCGCAAGCTTGTAGACCACTACTATGAGCAGGGCCAGACCATTGTACTGCTTTCGGCGCACTACAATAACTGGGAGTATATGGTAAGCTCGCTGAATATGCAGATGTTGCATCACGGCATCGGGGTGGGGAAGCCTCTGGACGACAAGCTTACAGCTTCATACATCACACGGCGGCGCACGCGCTACGGCACCGAGGTTGTTGATCAGACAGATGTGCGTCAGGTGGTGGACTTCTACGACCGTCACCGTGTGCCATGTGCGTTGATGATGCTGGCCGACCAGTCGCCCTCGAATCCACACAAGAGCTATTGGACGACTTTTCTCAACCAGGACACCGCCTTTCTCTATGGCCCCGAATATTTTGCACGGAAATACAACTACCCGGTCGTCTACTATCGGGTGGACAAGGTGCGACGAGGACACTATGAGGTTACTTTCAGCCTTTTGAGCGAGCATCCGCAGCAGGAACCGCAGTATGCCATTGTGGAACGCTATGCCCGCACTCTCGAACAACAGATACGACAGCGGCCCGAATACTGGCTTTGGAGTCATCGCCGCTGGAAACGGAAAAAACCTGAAGATATCAAATGAAAAAGACCGCTGTAGTCATACTCAACTGGAACGGACGCTCCATGCTGGAACGTTTCATGCCTTCTGTTATAGCCAATTCGCAGAATGCTGATATTATAGTGGCCGACAACGGCTCTACCGACGACTCTGTGTCTTTTATGCAGCAGCATTTCCCTCAGGTAAGGCTTTTGCTGTTCGACCGCAACTACGGCTTCGCAGGAGGATATAACAAAGCCCTCGCCCAGGTGGAGGCCGACTATTATGTGCTCCTCAACAGTGACGTGGAGTGTACCCCCGGCTGGATAGAGCCTGTGGTGGATATGATGGAGGCGCAGCCAGATATAGCTGTGGCTCAGCCCAAACTGCTGATGTACGACAAGAAGGACACCTTCGAATATGCAGGTGGTGCGGGCGGCTTCATTGATAACTTCGGCTACCCCTTCTGTCGCGGACGCCTGTTCAACACCTTGGAACAGGACCACGGCCAGTACGACGACCCCTGCGACATCTTCTGGGCCACTGGCGCCGCTATGTTTGTCCGCGCCACGGTATGGAAGCAACTGGGTGGACTTGATGCCGACTTCTTCGCCCATATGGAGGAGATAGACTTCTGCTGGCGTGTCCACAACGCCGGTCACCGTGTGGCCTACTGCCCACAGTCGGTGCTCTACCATGTCGGTGGCGGCACGCTGCCCAAGAGCAACCCTTTCAAGACCCAGCTCAACTTCCGCAACAACCTCTCGATGCTTTACAAGAACCTTCCTCGCAACCGCCATTTCCGTGTGTTGTTCTTGCGTATGTTGCTCGACGATGTAGCTGCACTCAAGTTCCTCCTCGAAGGGCATTCGGGCGAATACAAGGCTGTCCGCAAGGCTCACGACGAATACGCAGCTTGGATGCCCGAGCTTCGTCGCAAACGCGAGACCATCAACCCCAAGGCGGTGCCATGTGTTTACCAAGGCTGGCTGCTCATAGAATACTACTTGCTTGGCCGTCGCACCTTCTCGGCTCTGCGCGGCCGCTTCAGCAGGCAATGATACAATGTCTCATTTCCTACCGATAACATTGGATGAGGTTAAGCGGCTTGGTTGGGAGGCCGTCGATGTGGTGCTGGTCACCGGCGACGCCTATATCGACCACCCGTCGTTCGGCACTGCCGTTATTGGCCGCACACTCGAAGCGGCAGGCTACCGCGTCGCCATCATCCCTCAACCCAACTGGCGCGACGACCTACGCGACTTCCGCAAGTTCGGAAAGCCGAGATTGTTCTTCGGCGTCACCAGCGGAGCTATGGACAGCATGGTGAACCACTACACCGCCGCCCGACGCCTGCGGCACGACGACGCCTTCACCCCCGGTGGCCAGGCTGGCTTCCGTCCCGATCGCGCCACCTATGTCTACACCCGCATCCTCAAGCTGCTCTATCCCGACGTGCCGGTAATCATGGCAGGCATCGAAGCCTCCATGCGTCGCCTGGCACACTACGACTACTGGGACGACCGACTCTTTCCCAGCATATTGATAGACACCCCTGCCGACCTCCTCAACTACGGCATGGGCGAGAGGACGACGCTCAAGATAGCCCAACTCCTCGACGAGGGGCAGGGCATAGAAGCCTGCTTCTCCCTACCACAAACAGCTTATATTGCCCATTCGCCTGATTTAACCCAGAATACCATCGAACTTCACTCCTTCGAGGAGTGCCAAAAGAGCAAGCGGGCGGAAGCGGAGAACTATCATATCATTGACCTTGAGAGCAACAAAATAGAAGCCGCAACGCTTGTCCAGAAGCACGGCAACCGATATGTCGTCGTCAACCCGCCAGAGCCGCCGATGTCTACCGACGAGATAGACGCCTCCTTCGACCTGCCCTATATGCGCCTGCCGCATCCCAAGTACGAGAAGCGCGGCCCCATTCCAGCCTTCGAGATGATACGCTGGAGCGTCAACACCCACCGCGGCTGCTTCGGCGGCTGCTCGTTCTGCACCATCAGTGCCCACCAGGGCAAGCAGATAGCCTCGCGCAGCGAGGCAAGCATTCTCCGCGAGGTGGATGCCATCACCGCCGACCCCGAGTTCCATGGTGTGCTCACCGACCTCGGCGGCCCCTCGGCCAACATGTGGCGCATGAAGGGCAAGAACCCCGAGCTTTGCAAGAAGTGCTCGCGCTATAGCTGCTCCATGCCCATGATGTGCCGTAACCTCGACAGCGACCACCGGCCGATGATAGCGCTGTTGCGCAAGGTGGCCTCGAACCCCAAGGTGAAACACCTCTATGTCGGCAGTGGCATCCGCTGCGACCTGTTCGCCGACGATAATGATGGATGGCAGTACTTCCGACAAGTGGTTGTCAATCACACCTCCGGCCGCCTCAAGGTGGCACCCGAACACACCTCCGACCATGTGCTGGCCTTGATGCGCAAGCCATCGTTTTCGCTATTCCGTGAGACCAAGCGCCGCTTCGACGAGATTTGCAAGCAGGCAGGCCTGCACTATCAACTGATACCGTATTTTATCAGCAGCCACCCTGGTTGCCGCCTTGTGGACATGGCCGACCTGGCGGTACAGATGAAGCAGATGGGCTACCGGCTGGAGCAGATTCAGGATTTCACACCCACGCCGATGACTATCAGCACCGAGATGTACTACACCGGCATCGACCCTACAACCATGAAATCCGTCTACGTGGCCACCACGCCGGCCGAGAAAGCCGACCAGCGGCGCCTGTTCTTCTACTACAAGGCCGACCAGCGGCGCGACATCATCACCTCGCTGCGTAGAGGTGGATGCGAGAGATATATAACGCAACTTTTCGGCAGTCGATGATTGGGAAAAAGTTCATACTGCCACTATGCTTTTTACCGCTGGCCACACTGGCGCAGGAAACGGCACTGGTGATACAGGGACGAATAATGTATGGACGACAGGGAGTCCCATACGCGACATTGCAACTGATGGGTACATCGATAGGAGTTGCCTGCAACGACAACGGAGAGTACACCCTGAAGATCCCTGCAGGCCACGAGAACGACACCGTGCTAGTGAGATCGGTAGGCTACCAGTCGGTACGAGTCGCGGTGGGCGAAATGAAGCAGAAGAGCACGGTGAAACTTAGAGAACAGACAGTGGCATTGCGCGAAGTGCAAATTACCAGTTTCCGCACACCGCAGCACTTGCTCGGTGTTGCAGTGGAACACATAGACAGCAACTACCACCAGAAGAAAGCATGGTCCACCTTTTTCAGTCGCGATTGGCGTGCCGTAGACGGCGAACTCTACCTCTTTGACGAAGCCGTCATGAGCATCCGGCGAGCTCCGTATTCGACATACTCAGACAAACGAGCTTATCTATTCGCCACCGACAAGCGGGAGATGAAGACAAACTACAAGACATTACTGAAGCATCGCATGGTAGTGCAGGACCGTGAACTAGTGGAAGAAAAGATTGGTGGACCGGAAGGAGTAGACGAGAAGATGGGATATGCCGACAACGAAGAATTCTACGACCCTGTGGCTGCTCCCAAAGCCAGTTTCGCACTTTCGCATGGAACCCTCGCAATGCACACATTCGAGCCAATACAGGAGTTTGTCAACGATGATGACGTCTACTATCTGCTTCGCTCGGTAGGACCATGTCGTGTTGCCAGAGCGACCATGCGATACGAATTTGTAGTCCGTAAGAGCGACCTTGTAATAGTGCGAATCACAACGGCAATGGACAGTGTGAATATGCCGGTGGGGCAGGATGCGTGGATAAACATCAAGTACGACCGGATGGCCATCATAACCGACAGTTCGGAGTGGAACTACGATGTTAGAGACGGCCGCTATACGCTGACGCGCTATTACAATAACCAAACGATAGGACTTGCCACCGGCGACCGACTTACATGTAAAGTGAAGCAGCGGTGGCAACAGTGTGTAGACTGGCATCTTACCGATTTCAGCCTCGAGGAAGACACAGTAGAAGGCGAGGTTATCGCCGTGCGTCCACAGACGGTGGCAGGGGCCTTCGGCAAGAGCGACTATAGCAGTGACTTCTGGGGACAATACAACAGTATAGCCATCGATGCTCTGCCAGCATGGCTTTTGTATGAGAAACTAATGAAAACCAAATCCAGATGAATATGAAACGGGTGTATGTAATATTAATTGCCCTGTTGATGACGGGCATACAGGTGTCGGCGCAGTTGGCCGACGAAGGTGACAGTGTGATGCTTAGCGGCATTGTAGTCAACCACCACACCAACCAACCTTATCCGTATTGTCAGGTGCGACTCGTAGGGATCGACAGCAGCGCCTATGAAACAAAGACCGAGGCCGACGGCACATTTGCCACAGGGATGCTACCTACGGGCAGATATGCGCTGCATGTGAGGCTAAAAGGCATCATGTACCATCATGCCGACCTCGACCTGCAGGAGAACGCCTTCCTCAACGTAGCAATAGATACAGTCAGACTTATCACACTCAAGACAATCACAATCGTGGCAGCCAAGCACATGCTCGGCAATCTGCAGATAACCTCGCGGCACGATACACGACTCTGGAGTTTTACGGATGGCAACCGCGATGCCAACGCCAGCGTAGCCATGCCGCCCGATGCACACGGCAACAGCGATGCCGGTGAACCCGGTGGCGACGGCCCTGTTGGCACACCATTGTTTCACCCAGCTATGCCGTGGAGAGTCAGAGCGGCAATAATGACAGGGAGGTTGGGATCTACCTTATATTCGGGTCCAATATGGACATTGGTGCCCGACGTGAAGCATCCGGCACCGGCAGATTCTACAGCAAAGGGGAACTAACCGCCCATTATCTCGTCGAGTTCCAGCCAGCGGAGTTCTTTTTCATCAAGCATCGCCATCAGTCCGCCGATGCGGTTGGAGGCTTTGGTAATATCGTCCGCCGTACCGCCATTGCTCAACAATGCCTCAAGGTCTGCCTTCTCTTTGGTTAGGGTGTCTATCTCGGCGGTGAGTGCCTCGTATTCTTTCTGTTCTTTGTAGGTGGCCTTACGCTTGTCGCTCTTGCTGCGCTCGTATTTGGGCTTTTCGGTGCGCTGCTGCAGGGTGCTCTCGCGCTGTTGCTGGGCCTTCTGCATGCGGTAGACGGTGTAGTTGCTGTGGTAGTCGCGAATTTTGCCGTTGCCCTCGAAGACGAGGAGGTGGTCGACGATGTGGTCCATGAAGGAGCGGTCGTGCGAGACGATTATCAGGCAGCCTTTGTAGGTCTGTAGGAATTGCTCTAGTATCTGGAGGGTGTAGATGTCGAGGTCGTTGGTAGGCTCATCGAGGATGAGGAAGTTTGGATTGGCCATGAGGACCTGCAGCAGGTAGAGACGGCGCTTCTCGCCACCGCTGAGGTTGCCGAAGTAGTTGTATTGTGTGGTGCCGTCGAATCCGAAGTAGGTGAGGAACTGGTGCGCCGACATGCTCTTGCCGTTGTCCAGTTCTATCTCTTCGGCGATGTCCTTCACCAAATCTATCACGCGTCGGTCGGCCGGGGCCGTCATTCCTGCCTGTGTGTAGTAGCCAAACTGGATGGTCTGTCCGACGACGACGCGACCGCTGGTGGGTTTCAGCTTCTCCGTGATGATATTCAGGAAGGTGCTCTTGCCGACGCCGTTTGGGCCGACGATGCCTATCTTCTCGCCGCGCTTGAAGACGTAGGAGTAGTCGTCGATGAGGTCGCGGTAGCAGATGTTGTAGAGTTCGAGTATTTTGCCGCCGATGCGCTCGGTCTTCACCGTCAGCTGTGGGCGCGTGTCGTCGAAGCGGGTGTGGGCTTTGGCTTCGAGCTCATAGAAGGCGTCGATGCGGGCCTGTGCTTTGGTGCCACGGGCCTGCGGCATGCGGCGCATCCACTCTAGCTCGGTGCGGTAGAGGCTGCGGGCTTTCTCCACTTCGGCACGCTCGTTGGCCTCGCGCTCGGCTTTCTTCTCCAGGTAGTAGTCGTAGCGCCCTTTATAATGATACAGGCGCGAGTTGTCAAGCTCGTAGATGTTGTCACATACGTTGTCGAGGAAGTAACGGTCGTGGGTCACCATCAGTATGGCGAGGCGCTGGCGCGAGAGGAACTCCTCGAGCCACTCTATCATGTCGATGTCGAGGTGGTTGGTGGGCTCGTCAAGTATGAGGAGGTTGCAGTCGTCCATCAGCAGACGGCAGAGGGCCACTTTCTTCTGCTCGCCGCCGCTGAGGGTTTCCATCTGGCGGTCTAGGAGTGTGTCGACGCGCATGCGGCTCAGTATCTCTTCCATGCGCTGCTCGAAGGTCCATTCATCTTCGGTCTCGGGGCGCTGCACGTTGTAGACGAAGTCGCGCACCAATTGTTTGGGATAGGCTTCGGGGCTTTGAGGCAGGTAGGCCAGCTTGAGGTCGCCACGGAAGGTTATCTTACCTGCATCTTGCAGGGTGTTGTAACCCTTCTGCCCGGCGGCAGTGGCTCCGCCCGCGCTGCTTCGGCTCGGGAAAGCAAACGAGTTTGCTCTCCGCTCGCCCTCCGCAGCGGTCATTATGATGTTGAGCAGCGTCGACTTGCCGTAGCCGTTGCGGGCGATGAGGGCCGACTTCTGTCCGGCGTTGATGCCGAAGGAGATGTCTTCGAAGAGCAGTTTGTCGCCGAAGCTCTTGGTGAGGTTTTCTACGGTGAGGAGTGCGTCGGCCATGGAGGTTAGTGAGTCTTGATTATTTTTTGTACGGTTACGGTGCCGGAAGTGCCGATGCGCAGCATGTATATGCCGTCGGGCAGGTGGCGCAGGTCGATGGTGGCGTGCGAGGTATGTGGCTCGCGGGCTGTAAGCCGCTTGCCGTCCACGCTGTAGAGTTCGAGCTTTTCTATGGCTTGGTCTGCAACGATGGTGACCCATCTGTCGGTGGGCACGGGGTAGATGGCGACAGTACTGCCATCATAGCTGTCGATACCGACGGGCGGTGTGGCGACGATGGTGTCGACGGTGACAGTGGTGTCGGCGAGTGCCAGTGTGTCGACGGCGACGACGGTGTCGGTGTTGAAGATGGTGCGATGGATGAAGAATGTGGTATCGAAGAGGAATGTGCTGTCGATGACGAAGATGGTGTCGCCGGCGGTGAGCGTGTCGGTGACAATCAGCGTGTCAGCGGTGTGGAGGGTGTCGTATGTGTCGACAGGGTGCAGCATTGTGCCGGTGGTCCAGCTGGAGGCCAGGCTGTTGTCGGCGGTCGGGTCGGCGAGCATGAGGAAGGGGCCGTGGCCGTCGGCCTGTGTGGGCCAAGGGGCGGCGTCGGCGTAGGTCACGTCGTCGATGGTGTTGCCCCAGGCATCGGCCAGCACGAGGCGTTGCGTGTTGTTGGATAGGTGGCGTGCGAACTGGTCGAAGGCAGCCACTCCGTAGACGTCGCGGAAGGCAGCGCTGTCGGAGGCCAGGTACAGTTCGTCGCCGGCGGCCAGGGTGCTGCCCACGGGGAAGCAGTAGGAGATGCCCAGCTCGCGCAGGTAGATGCCTGTGAGGTCTACGGCCGCGGTGTCGGCATTGAGGATGCCGATGAATTCAAGGTCTTTGCTTTCGTGACCGCCCGTGGCTACGGGATGGTAGTGTATCTTGCTGATGACCAGTTGTGGCTCCACGGGATTGGAGCAAGCAGTGCAGGAGCCCAGTTGGCTGTTGATCCAGCTGTAGCGCTGTTGCAGCCATTGTTTCAAGGTGTTGATGTTGGTCGAGGGGTTTGTCCAGTTGCCCCAGCGCAGTCTGTCGCGCGACACTACGAGGTCTACCACATCTTTCAAGCTGTCTATCACGGCAATCACGCTGTCGTAGCACAGCGGGCCGCCGGCATCCGTCAGCTCGTGCCAGCGGCGGACGAAGAGGCACTGGAACATAGGGTCGTTGAAGAGCTGGTACCAGAATTCGGAGCCTGTGTTGTCGCCGTTGCTGAACTGCCAGATGTTGTAGCCCGAGCGGCCGTTGCCGCTGATGCCCAGGTCGTTGCCGTAGGCCAGGTTGAAGTCCCACAGCGGTCCGGCGCACAGCTTGCCGCGACGGTCTTTGTAGAAGAAGGTGCTTTTCTGGTAGATGTCTACGTTTGACGACAGTTCGCCCATTATCATGTAGTCTATCCACGAGGGGATGTCGATGATGCTGGGATAGCCGTCGGCGATGCTGCTGTTGTTGCTGTTCATTGCTGCCTGCAGGCTGCTGAAGTGCGCCCTGATGTAGTTGCCTTGGTCTGTCGTGATTGCTTCGGGCTTGGGGGCATGGTAGATGTAGTTGACGTCCTCCCAGTAGCCGTGCGCCGTGGTTGTCCATGCCGGCGTGTCGCCGCCGGTAAGCTTGTCGGCTTTCACTATGTAGCCGCCCGTGATGTCGGGGTCGGCGTTGTCGCTGGTGTCCATCTCGGCAATGTTCACGCGGTTGTCGTCAATCTTTATCTTCTCGGTGAGGAAGTAGAGGCCGCGGTAGTTGCCGTTGACGAAGACCTCGCAGTATTTTGTCCGCGGGGCATAGCGTCCCATGCGGCGGCCCAGGGCGTAGCTGAGGCAGTCGCGGATATACGATTTGTCGTCGTTTATCGCGTTGAGCACCCAGTCGTTTTCGGCGGGCATGCCCAGCAAGGCCGCGTTGCGGCTGGTCGAGTCGTCGGCAAAGCGAGTCTCGAAGCCGTAGGGTTTCTTGCTGTGCTCCTGCGAGGTCGAGCCGCGCAGCTCTATGCCTATGCGGCCGTTGTAGTTCAGGTATTGTATGCTGTTCTGGTTGGCGATGTAGTTGGTGGTGTTGTCGTCCACATAGAGCACTTTCATCGTGGCGCCAATCTTCGGCTCGTCGGGAATCTCGGCACTGTTGTCGGTGGTTATCAGTATTATCGGCAGCGGCGACGAGGTGACGGTCTGCGCCATTGTCGCCAGTGTCCCGAGGGCCAGTGCCAATGTCAGCAGCAGGGCTTTTCTCATCGGGCTATCCTTTTATATTCCTTGCGGGCTTTCTTCATCAGCTTCAGGAAGCGCTTGTCGGCATGCAGACGGGCCACTGCGGCGCTTGCCACGAGGCGTGCGGCGTCGACGTCGCTCTGCCAGTGGAAGCCTGCTATCACGCGGCTCTGGCCGTACATGTATCCGCGGGCCATGATGGTGTCGGCTTTCTCGGGGGCCAGTTCGGTGAGCAGCAGGGCGGCGCTCCAGCCGAGGATGGTGTGCCCCGAGGGGTAGGAGCCGTTGTTGCGCAGCCAGCCTTCGTCGCCGGGATAGATGGTAGGCTCGTTATAATAGACGTAGGGGCGCGTGCGCATGTAGTGGTTCTTGGGCAGCTTGCCGGCCTGGTCGGTGGTGAGCAGGCCGAGGGTGAGCATGCGGTAGATGGCGGGCGTGGCCTCGGCCGAGATGTTGATGCCCAGCACACCGCTGTATATCTTGCAGATGTTGTCTATGCTCCACACGGCGTCGCCGACGGCGATGGCGCAGCGTACGCTGTCGTTGCGCTGTTGCTTGCCCCAGCGGTATTGCGACTGGTCGTAGCTGAAGGCGGCGCTGCCTTCGGCTGGCGGCGCCGGCAGGAAGTGGACGGCGTTGGGCATCTGCGTCGAGTCGAGCAGCGGCTTTTGGGCTGTGGCAACAAAGCTCAACAGCAGCAGCGTAAGTATAATCGGGCAACTTTTCATTTCAATCGTCATTGTCAACTTTCATCAGTTTGTCGGTCTGTTCCCTGGCCTGTTGCTTTATCTCGGGGGTGAGGTGCTTGTTCACCGACCGCAGGGCTACCATGAGTGCGGTCAGGTCGTCGGTGAAGCCCAGGGCGGGGATGAAGTCGGGCACAAGGTCGGTGGGGAGGATGAGGTATCCCAGGGCGCCGATGATGAGGGTCTTCGCCTTCACCGGCACATCCTTCGACTGCAGCACATAGTAGAGCTGCAGGGCAGGGTAGAGCACCTTCCGCCCCACTTGCGCCGCCACGTGCTTCACCTTTTTCCAGAAGCCGTCGTCGTCATAATGCCGCTCGTACTGCGGCGCCGAATCCAAAGAGAATTTATCCAATTTTCAACTTTCAATTTTCAACTTTCAATTTTCAACTTTCAATTTTCAACTTTCAATTTTCAACTTTCAATTTTCAACTTTCAATTTTCAACTTTCA
>JAFXUY010000088.1 GCA_017524785.1 Bacteroidales bacterium
CAGCTGCGCATCTACGACCTCAATGGCCGCTGCGTGATGGATTGCCCGCTCGGCACTGTCGAGGCTGGCGAACAGACCTTCACCGTCAACACCGACAGCATGGCCAAGGGCATGTATCTGGTGAACATCACCATCTCGGGCCGCACTGCCGCAGCCAAGATGATGGTCCGCTAATAAGGGCATACACCTGGAAAAAGGGGGGTACCGCCCGGAGGCAGTACCTCCCTTTTAGTTAAAAGTTATACATTATATTATATATATTGATGAACACCAACCTAGTTGAAGAACTCAAATGGCGTGGCATGATTCACGACATCATGCCCGGCACCGAAGAACAACTAAACAAAGAAATGACTACGGCATACGTGGGCATCGACCCCACAGCCGACTCGCTGCATATCGGTCACCTTGTCTCTATCATGCTCCTCAAGCACCTCCAGATGGCGGGCCACAAGCCCTTGGCTGTCGTGGGCGGCGCCACAGGCATGATTGGCGACCCGAGCTTCAAGGCCCAGGAGAGAAAACTGCTTACCGTCGAAGAGATTCAGCACAACGTGCAGTGTATCCGCAAACAGTTGGAGCGCTTCCTCGACTTCGACAGCCCAGTGAACGGTGCCGAAATATGCAACAACTACGACTGGATGAAAGACTATCTGTTCCTCGATTTCATCCGCGACGTGGGCAAGCATATCACGGTGAACTACATGATGACCAAGGACAGCGTGAAGAAGCGCATGGAGACCGGCATCTCGTTCACCGAGTTCAGCTACCAGCTGTTGCAGGGCTACGATTTCCTCACCCTCTACCGCACCAAGGGCTGCAAGCTGCAGATGGGCGGCAGCGACCAGTGGGGTAATATCACCACCGGCACCGAGCTTATCCGTCGCATGGAAGGCGGCGAGGCTTTCGCGCTGACCTGCCCGCTCATCACCAAGGCCGACGGCACCAAGTTTGGCAAGACCGAAGGCGGCAATGTGTGGCTCGACCCCGCGAAGACTAGCCCCTACAAGTTCTACCAGTTCTGGCTCAACTGCTCCGACGTGGACACAGCCCGCTATATACGTATCTTCACCTTGTACTCGAAAGATGAGATAGAGGCCCTGGAGAAACAGCATGCCGAGGCTCCCGAGCAGCGTATCCTGCAGAAGGCTCTGGCCAAGGACATAACCATCCGCGTACACGGCGAGGATGCCTACAACACCGCCATAGCTGCCAGCGAGCTGCTCTTCGGCAAGGCTACCACCGAGCAGCTTAACGGACTCGACCGCGACACACTGTTGAGCGTTTTCGACGGTGTTCCACAATATACGGTGAGCCGCAGTGCCATCGAGGCTGGCGCATCGCTCGTCGACCTCGCCGCCGAGGTTGGCATGTTCGCCAGCAAGGGCGAGATACGTCGCGAACTGAAGCAGAACAGCATCAGCGTCAACAAGCAGAAGGTGGCCGAAGGATGCACCCTCACCGCCGCCGACATCCTTGCCAGTGGCTGCATCCTTGTGCAGAAAGGCAAGAAAAACTACTACATCATCAATGTGGAATAAATCATCAAATAAAACAAATACCATGAAAAAGACAGTAAGAACTATGCTTGTGGCCGCCATGGCCATGCTGACTGTGACCTATGTTGGCTGTAAAGGCCAGGGTGGTGGAGAAGGCGAAGGCGAGGGCGGCGAGGAAATCGTCGTCGAGCAGCCCGAGACCATGACCCTCAAGGTTGGCAATGCCGAATTCACCATGTCGAGAGTCGACGCCGGCACCTTCACCATTGGTCCGGTGGCCGGCGACAAAGAGGTTACCGCCGAAGAGAAGCCTGCTCACCAGGTCGACCTGACCGAGACCTTCTATATCGCCCAGACCGAGGTGACACAGGAGCTCTACAAGGCTGTTATGGGCACCAATCCCAGCAACTTCACCGGCATGAAGAACTTGCCCGTGGAGCAGGTGACCTACAACGATGCCATCGAGTTCTGCAAGCGCCTCTCCGATTCTACCGGTCACACCTTCACGCTGCCTACCGAGGCCCAGTGGGAGTATGCCGCCCGTGGCGCACAGAAAGCTCCCGCCAACCCCGAACTCTATGCCGGTAGCAATAATATCAGCGACGTTTCCTGGTATGGCGAGAACAGCGACGGCAAGACGCATCCCGTGGCCACCAAGGCCCCTAATGCATTGGGTCTCTATGACATGACCGGCAATGTGTTCGAGTGGTGCCTCGATTGGTATGGCAACTACAAGGATGGTGCCGCCACCAACCCCAACGGCCCCGAGAAAGGCAAGGACCGCGTGCTCCGCGGTGGCAGTTGGCGTGGCGAGGCCAAGAACTGCCGTATCTCCTACCGTTACAACTACGGCCCCGACCACAACCGCTTCAACCTTGGTTTCCGTGTGGTCATGCTGCCGTAATGTTATTTTGAATATTAACTAAAAAACAAACAATATGACACAATCAACTATGAAAACGTTGCGCGACAGCGCCGGCATGCGCTGGACAGCGTTGCTGCTTCTGGCTTTGGCCATGTTCTGCAGCTATGTCTTTATGGACATTCTGTCGCCTATCAAAGACTTGATGCAGGAAACCCGTGGTTGGGACAGTGCCTCGTTCGGCCGCATGCAGGGCGCCGAGGTGTTCCTCAACGTCTATGTGTTCTTCCTCATCTTCGCAGGTATCATCCTCGACAAGATGGGTGTGCGTTTCACGGCTGTGCTCTCTGGCGCAGTCATGCTGTTCGGCGGTCTGATTAAGTTCTACGCCTGCAGCGAGGCTTTCATTGGCTCCAGCCTTGAGACCTGGTTCACCAACAACCTCAACTGGAACGGCGAACTGCCTGTTATCGGCGCTATCCTGCCCTTCGCGGCTGGTATGCCTGCCTCGGCCAAGCTGGCCGCTCTGGGCTTCATGTTCTTCGGTTGCGGCTGCGAGATGGCCGGTATCACCGTGAGCCGCGGTATCGTCAAGTGGTTCAAAGGTCATGAGACTGCTCTGGCTATGGGCAGCGAGATGGCCCTCGCCCGTCTGGGTGTGGCCACCTGCATGATCTTCAGCCCCTACTTCGCCAAGCTCGGCGGCGAGGTGCATGTCGACAACGCCGTTAAGTTCGGTGTCGTGCTGCTCTGCATCGCCCTCATCATGTTCATCACCTACTTCTTCATGGACAAGAAGCTCGACAGCCAGACCGGCGAGGCCGAGGAGAAGGACGACCCCTTCAAGCTCAGCGACCTTGGCAAGATTTTCACCAGCCTTGGCTTCTGGCTCGTTGCTCTGCTCTGCGTGCTCTACTACAGCGCCATCTTCCCCTTCCAGAAGTACGCTGTCAACATGTTGCAATGCAACCTCGACCTGACTCCTGCCGACCCCAATACTTTCTGGGGTGGCAGCTCGGTCACCTGGGTGCAGTACATACTGATGCTCGTTGTGGCTGCTGGCTCGTTCTCGAGCAACTTCATCAAGAACAACAAGGGTCTGAAGTTCGGTCTTATGGCCATCGCTGTCATCGCTCTGGTTGTTTACTGCTACATGGGCTATATGCGTGGCACCGCCGAGACCATCTTCGCCGTGTTCCCGCTGTTGGCAGTGGCCATCACCCCCATCCTTGGCAACTATGTCGACCACAAGGGTAAGGCTGCCTCGATGCTGATGCTCGGCTCCTTGTTGCTGGTTGTTTGCCACCTCACCTTTGCCTTCGTTCTTCCTGGCGTTTCGGCTGCTTCGTCGGTGGGAGGTGTCATCGTGGCCTACGTCACCATCCTCGTGCTCGGTGCCTCGTTCTCGCTGGTGCCCGCTGCTTTGTGGCCCTCGGTGCCCAAGCTGGTCGACGAGAAGATTATCGGTTCGGCCTACGCAGCTATCTTCTGGATTCAGAACATCGGCCTCGGCCTGTTCCCCGCTCTGATTGGCATTGTGCTCAACAACACCAATCCCGAAGGTACCGCCGCCCACGAGCTCGACTACACTTGGGCTCTGGTTATGCTGGCCGCCCTCGGTATCGCCGCTCTTCTTATCTCGATATACCTCCGCGCTGTCGACAAGAAGAAAGGTTACGGTCTGGAGCAGCCCAACATCAAGGCTGAATAATAGTAAAGACTATGCTAAAAAAGAGCGACTCAAACGAGCCGCTCTTTTTTTATTGTCTCACATCTTCCATCGCCCGCTGCACGAAGCGGTTCAATGGCACGCTGGCTTTCCAGACTTTCAGCACTTCGTCGAAGAGTTTGTCTGTGCCGATGAAGCGGTCGGGCATGGTGTAGCTGGTGGTGTAGTCTTTGTATTTCAGCAGGTCGGCATGTTCCCAGTCGGCAGGGTAGCCCTTGGGGACGCGCTGCAGTTTCTTCAGGGTGAAGAACTCGCTGCCGAAGTACTTCTTGTAGTTCTTCTCGTTCATGATGGAGAGGAACTCGTCGGTGCAGTAGAATATCTCTTGGCGGATGGCGTTGAGGGCTTCTGGCGTGGGCATGAAGATGCCGCCGCCGAGGTTGCAGGTGCCCTTCAGGCCGTAGGCCTCTTCGGTGCCTATCTGGAAATAGTAGCCCGGCACACCGCTGTTCTTCGGCCCCCAGCTGCTGAGGAAGCAGGCGATATGGGTCTTGTAGGGTGTCTTGTCGGCCGAGAAGCGTGTGTCGCGGTAGATGCGGTAAACGGAGTTCTTGGCGGTCAGCCCCACCAGCGTGTCGTCGTATTTCACCATCTCGTCTATCAAGGCTTGAGTGAAAACCTCAAAGTCGGCTTTGATGGCGAGCCAGCGGTCCTTGTGGTCGTTGAACCATGGGCGGTTGTTGTTCATTGTCAATTCCTGCAGGAAGGGCAGGGTGTCGGGGTACAATGTTGGTATCATTTATTCACATATTTCAATTAATGTCATAATGAGTGTAGTATTGTCGAATGAAAACTCCATATTGGTGAAGCCTTCTGTAGGAGTGAAGCAGTAGGTGGCCTTCCAGCGTCCCGACTGGCTTCGTGC